>JAUHYN010001183.1 GCA_030426505.1 bacterium
ATCAAGGCCTGCCAGGGCTCCTGGGAGGGGCCGCTCGGCGGCACCGGCATCGCGAGCAGCGGCGGCGACGGCTCCCAAGAGCTGCTCCCCGAGCTCCAGCCCGGCCAGTCGCTCGAGGATCTGATCGGGACCGGCGGCGACATCGACGGCGAGCGCAACGACTTCGTGTGCTCGGACGGCGCCGACAACGACGGCGACGGCGCGATCGACTGCGCGGACATCGGGTGCCGCTTCGATCCGAACGTCAACGTCTGCCGCAGCTCCCCGGGCATCCGCTTCACGTTCGCGGCGCACGTGCGCACGAGCTACGAGTACTGCGAAGGCAACCAGTGCGCCGACGCGGCGTCGACCGACCCGCGCGAGGAGTCGTACGACATCTGGGACACGCGCGTGAACCGCATCCAGCTGCGCGCGCTCGGCCCGGTGCCGTTCATCCAGGACTCCTTCTTCCTCATCTCGATGCGCGCCGAGCGATCACCGCGCCTCACGTTCGCGATGTTCTCGATGCCTATCGGCGGCGGGCACTACATCAACATCAACAGCGGCGGCGGCGGCCTCTCGAACGGCCTGGTGCTCTCGGTCTCGAAGAACATCCTGCTCGACCCGCCCTTCTACCTGTACTCGGCGTTCGAAGCCGGCAACGGCGCGGCGGTCGAAGTGAACGGCCCGCTCGTCTACGGCAAGCTCGACTACCGCGCGTTCGCGGCGGGCGGCTCGGGTCGCTTCTCCGGCGTGGTCGGCGGCAACTTCTTCGACAGCGAGGACCGCAACTTCACGTACGGCTTCGGCGGCCAGCTCGCGTTCTACGCGATGGGCCGCTTCGATCGCTGGGACACGCGCTACCTGTACACCCCGGTCCCGCGCGCGCTCACGCTGTACGTCGGCGCCCGCTACGACCAGCGCGACGACGAGCGCTACCCCGCGGCGAACGTCGCGGCGCTGTTCCGCTACGGCATCTTCGAGCTGATCGGCGAGACCTACGGCAAGCGCGAGCTCAACTTCAGTACGTGGCAGCTCGCGTACAACATCCAGGCGGGGCTCCTGCTCATCCCGAAGTGGCTCTTCATCGCCGCCGACTTCGGCCAGTTCTACGCGACCGAGTTCGACGACGACGTCGAGCTCACCGCCGAGCTGCGCCGCATCGTCGACGAGACCCAAGCGCGCTTCGCGACCCACCTCTACGTCTGGCGCAACGTGGGCCTCGTGTCGTTCCTGTACACGTACAACTTCCGCGAGGCGTCGCGAGAGCAACAGGACAACCTCGTCAGCCACGAGTTCCGAATCGAATCGCAATTCCGTTTTTAGTCCGTTATCGGCGAACCAAGTTCGCCTTCGGACTCCTCGCTCGACTACGTCTCGCTGCGCGGTCCCCTACGGGTCCCTTGCGTCGCCTCTGCGCGGTCTCCCTTGCGGCGCGTGCCTCGGTACGACGTTTCACCGACCCTCGGCTCATTTCACGCACTCCCGAGGGATGTCGGTCCGATAACCACCTCGACGTGAGGGGTTCGTCCATCGCTTGGGTCCTGCTGATCGCTGCCTGCGGGCCGGCCGGCGGTCCGGGCTCGGGGCGACTCGCGGTGGTCTCGGAGGCGCAGCGCGCCGACGACACCCGGACCACCGAACCGAAGACCGAGGAACCCACGTGCATCGAGCCGACGCTCGCCGTGCTCCGCGAGGAGGTGTTCCTCCCGCGCTGCGCGACGTCCGGCTGTCACGACAGCGAGACCGCGCGCGAGGGGCTCGATCTCTCCGGCGACGTCGACGCGCTCACCGCGCGCCTCGCGGCCGCCGCCGCGCAGTCGCCGAGCGGGATGCCGCTCATCACGCCCGGCCAGCTCGGGCGCTCGTATCTGTGGCTGAAGGTCTCGGTCGAGACGCCGCTCATCGGCGCGCGCATGCCCAAGCGCGAGGCGCCGCTCGACGATTGCGAGCTCGAGGCGCTCCGCGCCTTCATCGAAGGTTGACGTCGCGTCCGGGGCCGGACGCACTGCCCCCATGCGGCCCTGGCTCTTCGCGGCGCTCCTCCTCGGCGCGGCCCCCGCGGTCGCGGCCGCGAGCCCGCCGGTCGAAGCGATCGAACAACGCGTCCAAGAGGCGCTGACGCGCGAGGGGATCTCGCTCGCGGAGCACGGCTACACGCTACGGCTGACGTCGACCGCGTCGACCACCGTCGTCGTACAGCTGCTGAGGCACGACGGCGGCGACAACGCGATGCGCATCGTCGAAGGCGTCCCCGAAGACCTCGACGCCGCGGTGCAGGAGATCGGCCTCGTCGTCGTCGGCCTGCTCCCGACCGAACACACGCACGGCGCCGAAGCGGAGCGCGCCCCGGCGCCGCCCCGGGATCTCGAGACCAAGTCGATGGACACGCCGGCGACCTCCGTCGGGCCGGCGCGCTTCGAACCCGGGAACCGCCTCTCGGAGGACGACCGCTATTACCTCGGGCTCGCGTTCGCGTGGGCCGTCGGGTTCGGGTCCGGGCAGTTCATCGCGGGCGCGCCGCGGGGTTGGCTCTACGCGGTCTTCGACACGCTCGCGACGGCAACCGGGACGGCGGGCGTGATCTTCTTGGTGCAGGGCGGCGACCGCCGCGACCTCGGGCTCGGTCTGTTGATCGGCGGCGGCTCCGCGCTGGTGCTCGGCCGCATCTTCCAGGTGATCGATCTGCTCGCGTTCGGCGCAGACTCGGGCGCGCTCGCGGTGCTCCCCGTCGACGGTGGGCCGCCCGCGCTCGGCTGGGCCATGAGATTCTGACCGTCCCGCGGCTCACTCGCCGACGAGGCGAATGCGCTCCGAGAACACTTGGACGCGATCGTCGCGCGCGCCGTCGGCGATCGCGCGGATCTC
>JAUHYN010001184.1 GCA_030426505.1 bacterium
GACCGGCGCGCCGAAGGACGCGGGCACACGTGACGCGGGCGAAGACGCGCCGCCTCACGACGGTGGCCCCGAGTACGACGGCGGACCGGGGCGGGACGCCGGACACCGCGACGCGGGCTTCCCGATCGTCGAGATCACGGTCACGCCGACGACCGCGACGTTGATCTCGCGCGACGGCGCGCAGCCTACGCAGTCGTTCTCGGTCTCCGCGATGCGCGCGGACGGCAGCACGCTCGCGGTCGCGATGCCGGCGATGACGGTGGACCCGGCGGTGCTCGGGACGATCGATCCGAACACGTTGGTGTTCACGGCGAACGGGCGCGTCGGCGGAGAAGGGCGCGTCGTCGCGAACGTGGACGGGCTCGAGGGGCAAGCGGATCTTCGGGTCGTCCTCGAGCAGACGATCCTCGTGCCCGGCACCTCGACGACGGTGCCGCCGCTGTTCGAGAACCAGCCGCGCGTGACGGACCCGGCGCGTGAGGCGCAGATCGCGTACCCGCTCGACGGCGCGGTGATGCCGCAGAACGTATTGCCGGCGAACGTGCAGTGGCTCCGCGGCGGACCGCAGGACGCCTTCCGGATCACGCTGTCCAAGCCGAACGTCACCGTGCTCGCGTTCTACGCGGTGGGGCAGAACAACTGGACCGTGGACGTCGACGCGTGGCGGCGCATCGCGCAGAGCGAGCCGACCGAGTGGGCGCAGATCGTCGTGGAGCGCTACGACGCGGCGACGGGCGACATCATCGCGGGCACGCCGGTGCAGGTGCGCTTCGCGCGCGCGGCGCTGCAGGGCTCGGTGTACTACTGGGACATCGGGCGAGGGCGCATCGTCCGCATCAACGACGACACCGGGCAGCGCGAAGAGTTCATGCCGAACCCGCAACTCGGCTGCGTGGGTTGCCACAGCATCTCGAACAACGGTCGCTACATGGCTGGGCGCCTCGGCGGCGGGGAGAACGTCGGCGGCATCTTCGATCTCACCGAGGACCTCACGACTTCGCCGCCCCCGACCGTGACGCCGGTGACGAGCACGACGACGCACTGGTGGTTCTCGTCGTGGGATCCGACCGACTCGCGCGTGGTCGTTTCGACGTGGGAGCAGGGCGGGCCCCGCGCGCTCGAGCTGCTCGACCCGTTCACGGGTCAGCTCGTTCCGCCGCTGAGCGGCGCGTTGCCGACGGGCGGCGTAACGCACCCGGCGTGGTCGCCGGACGGCTCGATGATCGCGTACGCCGGCAACGCGAACAGTTGGGGCGGCGCGAACACGTACAGCGATCTGTTCGTGCTCCCGGTGACCGGGCTCGACTCGTTCGGCGAGTCGATGTTGGTGATGACCGGGACGGTGCCCGCCGGACCGCCCGCCGGGAGCGCGGCGTCCTACCCGACGTGGTCGCCGGACTCGCAGTGGCTCGCGTTCGCGCACGGCAACTCGTCACGCAGCGAGACCGGGCAGAGCGCGCTGTACATGATCCGCCCGGACGGGAGCGGGTTGGTGCGCCTCGACAACGCGTGCGGCGCGAGCACCGACAACTTCCAGCCGAACTTCTCGCCGTTCGTCCAGGACGGCTACATGTGGATGACGTTCCTGTCGCGGCGCGACTACGGCAACAACGTCGCGGGCACCCGCGGGACGCGACGGCAACAGGTCTGGGTCTCGGCGATCCGCGTCGGCGCGACGCCGGGCAATGATCCCAGCGAAGTGCCGTACTGGCTCCCCGGACAGAACACCGGCTCGCTCAACATCTCGGCGTACTGGGCGCCGCAGGCCTGTCGCATCGAAGACGAGGCGTGCGGCGTGGACGCGGAGTGCTGCAGCGGTGACTGCGCGCCCGGCCCGAGCGGCGAGTCGGTGTGCCAACCGGAGGGCGCGTGCGGTGAGCTCGGCGACCCGTGCCTCAACAACGAGCAGTGCTGCGACGGCGAGCTGTGCATCGGCGGGACGTGTGGCGGACTCTGAGCTAGACCATAACGACCTCCGGCTAACGCCGGAGCTCTCGGCACAGTCTTCGGACCGACCGCTCCGCGCTCGGCCTCAGAACTAGCTTGCCGCGGCCATGCCGTCGTTCCGCGCCAGGTTGTTTCGCGTCCCCGGCAAGGGCGGGTGGACGTTCGCGCCGGTCCCGGACGCGTTCGCGCCGCCCGTGACCGAGGGCTGGGGACGGACGCCCGTGCGCGCCGTCGTCGACGGCCGCGCGTGGGACACGAGCGTGTGGCGGGACAAGTCGGGGACCACGTTGCTGCCGGTGCCGAAGAAGATCCGCGGCGAGAAGGAAGACGGCGACGAGGTCCTCGTCGAGATCGAGCTGCGCGTCTGAGGGGCGCGCGTCACTCCTCGGGCGGCTCCAACCGGTGATCCGTCGGCTGCGGCGTCACCGTGAGCACCTTCAAGTCGTCCGAACCCTCGAACCGGTGCCACGTCCCCGCCGGGACCACCACCAGGTCCTGCGCCCCGAGCGCCACGCGCGCCTCATCCCCGTCGATCCGCAGCACCACCGTGGTGCGGCCCGCCAGCGCCATCACGATCTCGTCGCCGTTCGTGTGCCGCTCCCACTCGCTGTCGCCCGAGTAGTGGCCGACGTAGATCGCGCCGTCGCGGTACGCGGAGACCTCGGCGAAGGCGTCTTCCGCGCCGCCCTCGAACGCCATCTCGGGCGTGCGCCGGGCGAGGTAGGTCACGCCCGCCAACAGGTCGCTCAGCGAGTGCTTCACAGCCGCAGCACCGAT
Organism: bacterium; assembly: GCA_030426505.1. Classification (GTDB taxonomy): domain Bacteria; phylum Myxococcota; class Kuafuiibacteriia; order Kuafuiibacteriales; family Kuafuiibacteriaceae; genus JAUHYN01. The sequence continues at coordinate 2,725 of JAUHYN010001184.1, forward strand.
CGCACGGTCGTGAATTCGAGGACCGACATCAACAGGTCGAGCTTGTCGAGCATCCCGTCGAGGCCGATGTACCCGCGCGTGTCTTTCAGGAAGCCTTGCCGGAACTTCGGGATCTCCGG
>JAUHYN010001185.1 GCA_030426505.1 bacterium
GCCGGGAACACGTGTACGGGGCCGGACTGCGACGACGCGGTCGCGACGTGCAACGTGGATTGCGCGACGAACGTCGACGGCGATGGCGTGGCGGACTGCGCCGACACCTGTATCGACGGTGACGGTGACGGCTACGGTCTCGCGGGAGGCGCCGGGAACTCCTGCACCGCCGCCGACTGCAACGACGCGGTCGCGACGTGCAACGTGGATTGCACGACGAACGCGGACGGCGACGGCACGGTGGACTGCGCCGACACTTGTATCGACAGCGACGGTGACGGCTACGGCGTCGCGGGCGGCGCGGGCAACACGTGTACGGGCGCGGACTGCAACGAGGGTGTCGCGACGTGCAACGCGGATTGCACGACCAACCTGGACGCCGACGCCACGGTGGATTGCGCGGACACGTGCATCGACGTGGACGGTGACGGCTACGGCGCCGCCGGCGGCGCGGGCAACACGTGTACGGGCGCGGATTGCGACGACGCGGTGATGTCGTGCAACTTGGATTGCGTCACGGATATCGACAACGACGCGACCGCGGATTGCTCCGACACGTGCATCGACGTGGACGGCGACGGCTACGGCGCCGCGGGCGGCGCGGGCAACACGTGTACGGGCGCGGACTGCGACGACCTCCGCGTGGCCTGCACGAACGACTGCATCGCGTGCCTCCCGGGGTACATCGACGTGACCGTCCAGACCCCCGTCGCGGCCTGCGCGACCTCGTTGGTCACGATCGACCTCGACGGCTACGACAACGCGGCCGCGGACCTCACGTGCAGCACGACGACCGAGCTCCTGTTGGGCGTCACGCAGTTCGAGGTCGGCTTCGACGAGTGGACGGACCGCACGCCCGGCAACGTCGTGGAGCGCGTGTCGTGGCCGAGCGGCTACCCGACGCCGTCCTGTTCATCGGGGACCACCGGCGACTTCGCGCGTTTCACTCCGGGCACGGCCTCGTACATGCAGCTCGGGGCGCCGCTCGATTTCTCCGGGCTCGGCAACCTGCAGCTCCAGTTCCTCGCCGGCTACCGCGGCAACCCGGTGGCTAGCGACGTGCTGACGGTGTCTGCGTGCTGCGGCGCCGGGTGTGCGCCGCAGGCGCTCGGGACGGTGCCCAACAGCAACGTCGTCACCAACGGCGATCGCTGCCAGACGCGCACGTTCGATCTCCCGCCCGCGTTCGACGACTGCGGCGCGTTGATGGTTCGGTTCGACTGGCCGAACAGCAGCGACGAGGCCGGCGTGGACGACATCGCGATCCGCGGCGAAGCGATCGCCGCGCCGGTCACCGAGACCGGCGTCGGGATGTACACGAGCTCGGTGATGTCGTGTCAGCCGATCGCGTACGTCCTGAGTTGCACGTGGGACGACGGCGTCCGCGCGCCGCTCACGGAAGGGGAGTTGGTCTCGTTCCAGTAGCCGTGCAGGCGAAGTGTTGGCGGCCCGGCCGGCAGTTGAGCTTCATGAGCTCCTCGGCGCGCTTCTCGTCGACCTCGATCGTCCCCGGCCCCATCTTGAACAGCATCGACGCGTGGTAGCAGGCGTCGACGAGCCCCATGCGGCACGACTGCGCCGCGAGCTCGGCCGCGCGGCTCTGGTCGCGCTCGGTGCCGAACGACCCGTTGAACAGCCAAGAAGAGAGGGCGTGGCAGGCGACGGCGTCGCCGTTCGCGCACTCTTTCTCGTAGATGGCGAGCGTCCGCCGGTACCAACTCTTGCGCGCGGCCGGTGACGAAGCGCGATCGCCGGCCCGCATGCACGCGTTCGGTTCACCGAGCGCGCACGCGCGAATGTAGAGATCGAGGGTCTCCTCGATCGTCTCCTCGTGGCGGCACGACGACATCAGCTCCGCGAGCTCGAGGCAGTTGTCGCCGCGTCCGTGATCGCACGCCGGGCGGAGCACGGCCGCCGTATCGCGGAAGCGTCTGCAGCGTGCTTCGTGGTCGGCGTCCATCTGCTTCAGCGCGGCGCAGTTCGCCGGGCCGAGCAGGCATTGGTCGGGGAGCGAGCCCGCCGCGACCATGAGCAGGAAGAGCCCCGTCGAGGTCATACGAGCGACGATCGGGCGCGTCGCCCGACGGGCGCAACCGCATGACGGCTCTCACGTCGCGTGGCGTCAGCGACGGATCCGCAGGCGCGCGACGCCGCCGGTCCCGGCGACGAGGAACGTGTCGGGCGCCTCGACCAAGATGCGCTCCACGTTGTCGAGGAGCATCGGGTCCAGCTTGGTTCGGCCGCAGCTCCCCACGATGGGGACCTCCTCCGCGACGTACTCGCAGTTGAGCGCGATGAACCCGCCGGTCGAAGTCGGGGCGACGGCCTGCGCGGTCTCGAAGCGATCGATGTTGTCCTCGCAGAGCCCCACGGACCCGGACGATTGATTACTCAGCCCGGTCATCACGCCGTCCGTTCGGCTCGCGAGCGGGACCACGTATCCGTGCGTCGTCCCGACCTGGATGCTGTCGTAGAAGTGGGTCAGCGAATAGGACTCGCCGCCGAACGCGGCGATGATCGGGAGGCACTCCGCGCCGCCGCTCGTGACTTGGACGACGCAGGCCGGATCGCTCTGGTCGGTCGGGATGAGGTAGGCCGTCCCGTCCGTCTGATCGTAGGCCGCAGCGCCGGGCGTGATGTTCGAGGCCGCCTTCGCTTCGTACGCGATGGGGCGCAGCTGCCCGTCGCGCAGCTCCCACGCGCCGGGGCGGTACTCCTTGTGACCGACGCCGAAGATCCGCGAACCGTCCGCGGGGCCCGCGATCGATCCGAAGACGATGTCGTCCGTCTCGAAGCGCTCGGTGGACGCCGCGGCGAAGTCGACCCGGAGCAAGACACCGCC
>JAUHYN010000072.1 GCA_030426505.1 bacterium
TGAAGACCTTGTTCCAGTCTGCCATCGGGTTGACGTCGCTCGAGCCGTGGAGGAGCGGGAACACGTTGTCGACCGGGATCGCGAAGCCGCCGATGTCCGTGTAGGCGGTCGCGTGGTCGTCGTCGATGCCGTCGCGGTTGGCGGCGGAACGGATCCCGGTGCCGGTGCAGCTCGCGTAGTCCCAGCACGCGCCGCCGCCCTCGAAGTAGATGACGACATCCTCGGAGTCGCGCGAGAAGTTCACGAAGAATTTGTACGGGCTGCCGTTCGCGCAGACCGCGCCCTCCGGCTCGAACTTGATCCAGCGGTTGTACTGCGGGGGCTCCCAGCCGCCGTCGACCGGGCCGGCGTCGCGGACCTCGCCACCGTCCTGAGCGGTGCCCCCGTCGCGCGCGGCCTCGCCGCCGTCGCGGTCGGGCTCACCGCCGTCGCGCTCGACGACGCCGGCGTCGCGGTCGGTCGTCACGTCGTCGTCGCCCTCCTCGCCTGCGCAGGCCGCCACGGTGAGGAACGAGAGCAAGAGCGCGCGTCGAAACATCGGCGGCACGCTACCATGCGAACCGAAGTGGACACGATCCTCCACGTGCTCGCGCAGCGCCCCCACCTCACCGGCTCGGGTGTCACGCTCGACGCCCTCGTCCGACTTGCCGCGACCGACTTCGACCAACACGTCATCGTGGGCGTCCCGGACGACGATCCGGCGCCCGCCGTCGGCGGCCTCGCGCCCGAGCGCGTCCACCCGCTCGTCTTCGACGCGCACGTCCCCGGCATGAGCGACGTCATGCCCTACCCGAGCACACGCTTCAGTACGATGGACGCCGCCGCGCTCGCCGCCTACGAGGCGCGGTGGCGTGACCACCTCGCGCGGGTCCTCGCCGAGGTGAGGCCCGCGCTGATTCACACGCACCACGCCTGGATCGTCAGCGCGCTCGTGTGCGAGCTCGCGACGGTCCCGGTCTTCGTCCACGGCCACGCGACCGGGCTCCGCCAGATGGACCTGTGCAAGCCCGAAGTCGGCCAGCGCGTCATCGCCGCGCTCGGGACGGCCGACGCCTTCGTCGTCCTCTCCGACGACCACCGCGCTCGGATGATCGACAAGCTCGGTGTTTCGCCCTCCCGCGTCCACGTGGTCGGCGCCGGCTACGACACGGCGACATTCTCGCGCGGCCCCGGCGGCGAGCGCCGCGGCCTCGCGTTCGTCGGGAAGCTCAGCGAGGCGAAGGGCCTCGGCGCCCTCCTCGACGTCCTCGCGCGCCGCCCGGACCTCGAGCTGCACGTCGCCGGCGCCGGCGCGGGTGACGAAGCCGCGGCCCTGATCGCGCGCATGGCCGCGCTCGACAACGTGACCTGGCACGGCCGCGTCTCGAACGAAGCGCTCGTCGCGATGCTCCGACGCGCTGCCGTGTTCGTGCTCCCTTCGTTCTACGAGGGGCTGCCGCTCGTCATCGTGGAAGCGCTCGCCTGCGGCTGCCGCGCCGTCGCGTCCGCGCTCCCCGGCGTCCTCTCGATCGCCGCACGCGTCCCCGACGCCATCGAGACCGTCGCCCTCCCTCGCCTCGACGTCGACCGCCCCCACCCCGACGACCTCCCCGCCTTCGTGGATCGACTCGAGGCGGCGATCGACACCGCCTGCGCGGAGCCGGCCGCCGCGCCGGACCTCTCGGCCTTCACGTGGGCGGGCGTCTACGCCCGGGTCCGCGCGGTGTGGCAAGAGAGCTTGCGGCGCGCACAGCCTGTCTAGCAGCCTGCTAAGCGCTGGCGGCGATCTCTTCGAGGCTCTCGCGCAGCGCGGGGGGGAGCTTCTCCGCGCCGGCGTGGGCGAGGAGCGCCTTGGCTTCTTCGGCTTGCTCGAGGGCGACGACCACCTTCGCCTTCGCGAACACCACCGGCCCGGCGAGCTTCGCGCGGTGCACGTAGCTGGCGGCTTCTTCGTAGTGGCCGAGCTCGACGGTCGCGACCGACAAGATCGCCCACACGCGATCGAGCGTGCGCGAGTCGATGTTGGGCTCCGCGCGGATCTGGTGGCACAGCTGCCGCGCCGTCTCCCAGTCGCGTCGCTCGAACGCCTCCTCGGCGCGCTTCAACAGCCCCTTCACGAATCGGTTCGAGGAACGGATCGGCCCCGACGCGCGCGAGTCGCCGAGCGCGCGCGCGTTCTGGAACGCGAGGAGCACCGCGAGGATGAACACGAGCCCACGCCCGAAGTACGTCATCGCGTAGAAGGCAGCGCCCGCTCCGACGATCAGCCCCACGATGTGCGTCGTGCGCTCGGCCGGCCCCGGCCGCATGAAGCGCAGCATCAAGATCCGGAATAGCTGCCCGCCGTCCAACGGCCACAGCGGTAACAGGTTCACGAGGCTCCAGAAGATGTTGATGAAGAGGAGGTCCGCGATGAACTCGAGGACGATCGGGTTGCGGATCGGCGCGACCATCCCGATCCCCATCGACGCCGCGTACACGACGCCCCCGAACACCAATCCGGCGCCCGGGCCCGCGGCGATGATCAGGACGTCGTCCCGGTTCGTCTCGGCGCGCTGGTGGTGCGTGAGCCCGCCGAACCCGTGCAGCTCGATCGACGGTGACAGCCGGAAGAACTTCGCGACCAGCGCGTGCCCGAACTCGTGGATCAGGATCGAGACGCAGACCGCGACGCCGAAGATCAGCCCGCGCTGGAGCCCGGCGCTGTACGTGTAGTAGCCGAGCAGCAGGAAGAACCACATCGAGACATGCACCGGCACGCCGGCCAACGTGAAGATGTGCAGACCACCCATCGCCTCCGAAGAGGTTAACCACTTCGGACCTGAGCGGGAAACGCTTTCGTCACCCGCTCGATTCGTCCCGCGGGCTGTGCGAAAACGCCCCCGTGTCGCGGCGGTCCCTCGCGGTGTTGTTCGTCGTCGCGCTGCTGGCGGTCGCCGCAGCGTACGGGAACTCGCTCGATAACGGCTTCCACTTCGACGACGGCCACAGCATCGAGGACAACGTCCACCTCACGTCGCTCGCGAACATCCCCCGGTTCTTCACCGACGTGACGACCTTCTCCCCGCTCGCCGAGAACCGCGCGTACCGCCCACTCCTGCTGGTGAGCTTCGCGATCTCGCATGCGCTCGGCGGCGGCGCGCCCTGGGCGTACCACCTGATCACCCTGCTCCTCCACGTCCTCGGCGCGTGGATCGTCGGCCTGGTCGCGTACCGGTTCTTCCGCCGAACGGAGGCCGCCTACTTCGCGGCCGTCGTGTTCGCCGTCCACCCGCTCCTCACCGAACCGGTCAACTACGTCTCGGCGCGCTCGTCGCTGATGGGATCCGTCCTCTACTTCGCGGCGTTCCTGCTCTACCTCCGCGCGCGCGACGACGACCGCCGCGAGCTCCCGCGCCTCGTCGTCGCGAACGCCGTCTTGCTCCTCGCGCTCGGCACGAAGCTCCTCGCGATCACGATCATCGCGGTCATCGTCGCGTGGGAGCTGCTGCTCGGACCCGACCGCGATCGCCTCCGCGCGATCGACGCGCGCCGCTGGCTCGCCCGGCTCGCGCCCCCCGCGCTGATCGCGTTCGGCTTCGCCGTGCTCCACGAGTCGGTCGTCGGCGCCACCGCGCGCGCCGCGCGCTCGCACGTCACGCCGTGGTCGCACCTCCTCACGCAGACCCGCGTCTGGCAGCGCTACCAGGCGCTCTACGTGTGGCCCGAGGATCTTTGCGCCGACCTCGTGATGCGGTGGAGCCAGGTCCCCTGGGAGGGCGAGACCGCGCGCGCCATCCTCTGGGTCCTCCTCCTCGGCGGCATCGCATGGTTCGCGCGGAAGAAGATCCCGGTCCTCGCGTTCTCGGTCGTCTGGTTCTACGTGACGCTGTCGCCGACCAACAGCATCGTCCCGCTCGCGGAGCCGGCGACGGAGCACCGGGTCTACGTCGCGGCGCCGGCGTTGGTGTGGGCGACGATCGCGATCGCGTTCCGCCTGTTCGCCGGGCGCCTGGACGACCGAGCCGTGCGGCGCCTCGCGTTGATCGTGAGCGCGCCGATCGTCGCCGCGATGATCTTCGCGACGTCGCAGCGCAACCACGTGTGGAAGGACGAGTACACGCTGTGGTCCGACGTCATCGAGTGCGCGCCGGACAACGGCCGCGCGCACCTCAACTACGGGCGCGCGCTCCTCGGTCGCGGCGACCGCGAGGGCGCGCGCCGTGAGTACGAGGCGTGCGCGAAGCAGTGGCCCGGCTACAGCTTCTGCTACGTGAACCTCGTGGTGCTCGATCTCCTCGAGAAGCGCTACGACCTCGCCGAGCTCCACGCGCAACAAGCGGAGCGCGTCGCTCCGGACAACGTGTACACCGCGATCTGGCGCGGCGAGGTCGACCTCGCGCGCGAGCGCTTCGACACCGCGGAGGCCGCCTTCGCGCGCGCCCTCGCGATCGCGCCCGGCTTCTCGGACGCCGAGCGGGGCCTCGCCCTCGCGCGCTTCGAGCTCGGGCGCCTCGACGACGCGCGCCCGCTCCTCGAGCGCCTCCGCGACGCGGGCCGCCTCGATCCGCGCGGGTGGTTCGCGCTCGGGTACATCGAAGAGGTGAGCGGGGCCGTCGAGCCCGCGCGCGTGGCCTACGACAACGCCGTGCGCCTCGATCCCACGGCAGCGCGCGCCCGCTACAACCTCGCGCGGCTCCTCCAGGCGAACGGTCAGCTCGACGCCGCCATCCGCCACTACCGCGTCCTCGAGGCGGAGCGCTCGGCCACCCCGGACGCCCTCTTCAACCTCGCCCTCGCGCTCCACCAGCTCGGGCGCGACGACGAGGCCCGCGCCGTCCGCGCGCAGCTGATGCAGAACGCGCCGGGGTACGCCCGCATCGGTGAGTTGTCGTTCTGAAAAGAACAGACCAAAGGCGACCGATCGGTTACGTAGAACGGAGCGTGGTGAATCGCATCGCCCCGAAGGACTCGCGGATCGCGGCGTCCGAGTCGCTCCCGCGCATCGCGGACGCCGAGCCCCGCACGCCCTTCACGCCGTCCTCGACCCCGTTCGGGCCGCTGCTGTCGGGCCTGAAGCTCACGGTCCGGAGCGCGGTGACCACCGGGCTGACGCTGTTGATGCTCGCGCAGGGCCTGAACCCGTCGGTGGCGGCGGCGCAGACCGGCGCCGCGCGGATCGGTACCGAGGGCGCGCCGATCACCTGGGTCGCGGGGCGGAGCGGCCCGTCGCTCGAGCGCTACGAGGCGGCGCGGGCGACGATGGAGCGGCTGGAGGCGGCAAACGCCGCGGTCACCGAGGCCCGGTTCGCGCTGACGAGCGCCCAGGGCCAGGGCCCGATCCTCGAGGCGGAGCTCGCCGAGGCCGAGGCCGCGCTCGCCGCGTGGGTCCCGGCGGACACCACCGGTCTCGAGTCCTGGGACGTGGAGCTCGCGCTCGAAGACGCCGCGAGCGATCGCGCTGGCCGCGAAGCGCTCGTCGCGGAGATGACGCAGCTCGTGGAGGCGCACCCCGCGAAGCTGGCCAAGGCCGAGCGCGATCTCGCCGTCGCCCAGAGTGAGGTCACGAAGGTCGAAGCGTCGCTCGCGAAGTGGGGCGCCGAAGCGCGCGCCGCGCTCACCGACCTGGGCCTCGAGGTCCCCGCCTCCTACGGCGACGCGTACGTCATCGGGCAGGCGGTGGTCGCCGAGGCCTGGGAGGCCGCGTCGGGGCGCCCCGTCTCGGACCTCGCGCCCTACGAGCGCTCGTGGCTGCTCGCGCTCGGTTCGAGTCACCCCGGGGCGATCGACGACCGGCTCGCGAGCTTCGAGGCGTGGCCGTCGACGCTGCTGCGGGACGTCGAGGCGATCGGCACCGCGCGGACGTGGTCGGCGGAGGGCGCCCAGCGCGCCGATCGGGTGGCCGCGGCGCTCGACTACACGCCGACCGCGATCGACGTCGCGGCGCTCGGGCGTTGGGACGACGCCGAAGTGGATCGGATGATCGAGCGCGCTCGAGCGCTCGAGGGCGTCGGGCTGGAGTGGACGCGCGGGCTGCGGACGTCGCCCTACCCGCAGGGGCCGAGCGCGATGACCGACTTCACGGTGCTCCTCGGGTTCCGCTCCGAGAGCGAGACCGTGCGCTTCTGGATCGAGCCGCCGACTTCGTTCTCGGCGCGCTTCGTCGACGTCCCGTTCGATGCGCTGGTGGCGGGCGCGAAGGACTGGGTCGACGCGGGGCGCCGCCTCACGGTCGACGCGCTCCCCGCGATCGCGGTGAAGGTGAAGGGCGGACCGGACGCCGCGCGCCTCGACGCGCTGCTCGCGCGCGCCGAGCTGTCGAAGGACCCGCTGGACGCGGACGCGCTCGCGAACCTCGCGACGATCGATCGGATCGACGACACCACTTTCGCGCGGCTCGACGCGGTGGCGGAGCGCTTCGGGCGCAAGCTCACGATGCCGGAGATCGCGTCGCTGTGCGCCGACTTCACCGCGGAGACGCCGACGGACTTCGTCCCCTCGGCCGAGGCGATCGCGAACGCGCAGCGGTTCGATCCCGGCGCGAGCCTCGACGACGTCTACGTGTGGTCCGTCGCGAAACCGAAGGACCGCGACGCGCTGATCGAAGCGATCGGCGCGCGCCTCGACGGCGCGCCGCACGCGCACCGCTCGGATCGCGCGGCCGAGTACTCCGAGGCGTTCGGGGACCACGTCGATCGGCTGTCGACGAGCGACCTCATGCGCATCGACGCCCTGCTCGACGCGCTCGATGACCCGAGCGTGCGCGCGGCGGTCCTCGATCAGATCGCGGCGGACGTCGCGAACGAGAACTCGGAGCTCGGTGGAGTGTTCGTGGTGGAGGGCGGCGCGCCTCGGTTCGTGCCGCTCGCGCCGGACGACGCGGCGGCGAGCAACAACGAGTTCGCGTTCCCGTCCGCGGTGGATCCGTACGCGGCGATCGTGACGGTCCACCTGCACGCGGTCGGGCACACCGAGGGGACGAACGCGGGGCCGAGCTCGGCGTACGACGGGCGCATCGCGGACCGCGGGGTCTCCCGGAGCACCGGGAAGTCCGATCTCGTGATCGCCGACCTCGGTGACGGTCGATTCGGGGCCGACTACTACACGCCGGAGGGCGCTGTGGTGGATCTCGGCGTATTCACACGCTGATTTACCCTTCGATCCGGACGGCTGACCGCGGGTCGGCCTGAAGATCTATGTAGGAGACGAAACTTCATCTCCCCACGATCCGATAACGGGAGCGGACGGGGGCTGGTCGGAGCATGCGTGCATACCGCTACGCGGAGGTCGGGTTCGAGGCGCCGGAGCGCTGGACCGATCTGTCGGTCATCGAGCTGGCCGAGAGCGCCGAGGACGGCGCGCCCACCATCACGCTGACCCGCGAGTCCCCGCTGGGCCGCGGCGACCTCGCGGCCCACGCGCGGCGCTTGGTCGAGGCGAACGCGAAGACCGTGAAGGACCACGCGATCGTGGACTCCGGGGACGCGGAGATCGACGGCGCCCCGGCCTTCCGCTTCGACCTTCGGTTCGTCTCGGTGCCGAAGCGCGTCGCGGTCCGTCAGCGCCAGTACTACTTCGCGACGCCGTCCGGCGACGTCGCCCTGCTCTCATTCACCTGTGCCGTCGACGCGTTCGACGCGCACGCAAAGCTCTTCGAGTCGATCGCTCGAAGCGTCCGTCGCGAGTCGACGGAGACCTGAGGTTCGAAGCCATGCCCGTCACGCCACGCGACATCCGATCCGATCAATCCGCTTACGTCCCGCCGCAGGATTCGCCGGTGCAGGGCGCGCGCACCGACGCGGTCCGCGCCGTCGATGCGCCGGACACGAGGCCGGTCGACACCCAGGCGCCGACCGTCCAGGCCGACGCCCCCACGCGCACGAAGGTCGCAAAGCGCGGCGGCCTGCTCCGCACGCTGATCGCGGCCGCCGCGGTCGCCGGCGCGGTCATCGCCGCGACGATCGGCGGCGCGTTCCTGAAGGACAACGTGCAGCCGACGGAGCTCACGCCGGTCGCGCCGATCGAGGCGCCGCTCCCGACGGCCCCCGGTCAGCTCCCGGACGCGAACGCCCCTCCCGGCCAGCAGGGTGAAGTCGACACGCCGGTGCGCGGCCCGACGCTCCCCGGCGCCGTCAACGGCGGCACGACCGAGCCGCAGGTGTTCTCGCCCTGGCAGATCCGCGTCCCGGATCAGGTCCAGGCGCCGAACCGCTAGGCTGAGGCCGAGCGCGGAGCGGTCGGTCCGAAGACTGTGCCAAGGTGCCTCGCGAAGCGAGGGCCCGTTATGGCCTAGGCTGAGGCCAAGCGCGGAGCGATTGGTCCGAAGACTGTGCCAAGAGGTCCGGCGCAGCCGGAGTTCGTTATGGCCTAGCTTTCAGCGACCAGCGGGCAGCCGACAGCCTCTCGGTGCGACGCTTCAGCGCCTGATGCGCTCGGGAGATCTTGCTGCGGACTGGAAGCTGTTTGCTGCGGGCTAATCCAACGCGTCCTCGATCGCCTGCGCGAGCTGTCGCCGCGAGAACGGCTTCGCGAGGTAGCCCGCCATCCCCAGCTCCAACGCCGACGACGCGATGCCGTCGTCCGCGTAGCCCGTCATCAGCACCACGGGGACCTTCGGGTCGATCGCGTGCAGCGCCTTGAAGCAGTCGTCGCCGCGCATCCGCGGCATCACGAAGTCGAGGAGCACCAAGTCGAACCGCCTCGGGATCTGCGACATCTCCAGCACGGCCTGCGCCGCGTCCGCGACCGCGACGACCTGGTGCCCGAGCGACTCGAGGCTCATCGTGGTGGTGTCCCGCGCGAGCGCCTCGTCGTCGACCAACAGGATTCGCACCTGCCTCGACGTCGAAGGCCGGGGCGTGGCCTCCTCCGAAAGCGCGCTCAACGACACCCGCGGGAGATCGAGCACGAACGAAGTCCCGCGCGGTCCGCTCTCCGCGAGCCGCAGCCACCCGCCGTGGTTGCGCGCGATCCCGTACGCGACCGCGAGCCCCATCCCGGTGCCCTTGCCGACCTCCTTCGTCGTGAAGAACGGCTCGAAGATCTGATCGCGCACCGACTCCGGGACACCCGTCCCCGTGTCGCGCACATACAGGTGGATGCGCTCCGCGTCGCCGTCGCGCTTCGCGATCGTCGTGAACGCGAGTTCTCCGCCCTGCGGCATCGCGTCGCTCGCGTTGAGCGCGAGGTTGAGGAGCACCTGTTCGATCTGGCCCGGGTCGCCCTCGATCCACGCTCCGTCGGCGAGCGGGTGATGCTGCGTGACGATGCGCTTGTCGAGCGTCCTCGAGGCGAGCTCGAGGACGCGCATCACCGTCGCGTCGACGTCGACCGGGATGTGCTGCCGCTTGCCCTTGCGCGCGAACCCGAGGAGCTGCTCCGTGAGTCGCGCGGCGCGCTGCGCGGCGTGGACGATGATGTTCGCGCTCCGTGCCAGCTGCGAGTCGTCGTCCGCTTCGTGACGAATGACCTCGGCGTGCCCGAGGATCGCGACGAGCAGGTTGTTGAAGTCGTGCGCGACGCCCCCCGCGAGGCGACCGATCGCCTCCATCTTCTGTGTGCGCGCGAGGTGCTCTTCGAGGCGACGCCGCTCCTCGTCCATCGCGCGCGACTCGGTCACGTCGAGGAAGCTGACGATCGCGCCGAGCAGCGCGCCGGTGTCGGGGTGATGCGCCGGGACCGCGGAGAAGACCGCCCACCGCATGTCGCGGTCGGGGCGACGGACGCCGAGCAAGAGCGCGGACTGCGGCTCGCCGGTCCGAAGACACCGGGCGACGGGATAGTCCTCGACGGGGCACTCCTCCCCGCTCTCGTAGAATGTCTTGGTCTCGAAGTCGGCGATCACGCTCCCGCCGAGCTCGGACCGCGTGAGGCCGAGGACCTCGCAGGCCTTCTGGTTCGCCTCGAGGATCAATCCGTCGGTCCCCACGAGCACGACGCCCGCCGGGATGGTGTCGATCAGTTGGGCGGTGATCGCCTCCGACTTGCGGAGCTCGGCGTGGGCACCGACGCGCTCGGAGATGTCCGCGCCGAGCCCGAGGGCGCCGGTGACGTTGCCTTCGGCGTCACGGATCGGGAGGTAGGTGGAGTCGTAGTGGACGCCCTCGTGGGTCCCCCGGGACCGGACCACCTCGCCCGCGAGGGCGCGCACGTGGTGGTGCCACAGCGGGTTGTCCGGCCCGAGCATCTCCTGGAGGTTCGCGCCGACGTGCGGTCGCCCCTCTTCGACGTTGGGGCGGCCCTCGGAGAGGATGATGCGACCGTCGCGGTCGATCGCCCAGATCGTAACCGGGGCGTGGTCGAGGATCAGGCGGACCAGATCGGGGTTCTCGTGGACGTCGGACAAGGCGCCGTCTCAGATATCACAAAACCTCGATCGCCTTTGCTTCCAACCAGAACCAGGAGTATCGGGGCTCCATGAGCGATGTCGCACGCGCGACCCTCACGATCGACGTCGGGGGCACGGGTATCAAGTCGATGGTCCTCGACGAAGCCGGGGAGCCCATCTCCGAGCGCGTCCGCGTCCGGACGCCGCGACCGGCGACGCCCGAGGCCGTCGTCGCCGCGATCATGGCGGTCATCAAACCGCAGCCCGCGTTCGAACGGGTGTCGGTCGGCTTCCCCGGCGTGGTGATCGACAACGTGATCTACACGGCGCACAACCTCGACGGCGACTGGGTCGGCTTCCCGCTCGGGCGCGAGCTCGAGGTCGCGACGGAGCGCATGGTGCGCGTCGCGAACGACGCCGACGTCCAGGGGCTCGGCGTCATCGAGGGCCAGGGCGTCGAGATGGTGCTGACGCTCGGCACCGGGCTCGGCTCGGCGCTGTTCGTGGACGGCCACCTCGTGCCGAACCTCGAGCTCGGTCACCACCCGCTCACGAAGAAGCGCACGTACGAGGAGTACGTCGGCAAGGCCGCGCTCAAGGCGACGGGGACGAAGGTCTGGAACAAGCGCGTGCGCCGCGTGCTCGCGCAGATCCAACCGATCTGGAACCCACGGAAGATCTACCTGGGCGGCGGCAACGCCAAGAAGCTCAACGGCTCGCTCCCGGACAACGTGGAGCTCGTCCCGAACGTCGCCGGCCTCCTCGGCGGTATCCGATTGTGGCGGGAGTCCCCGTAGGACTCCGCCCGCGCGATCCGAAAACCTGCCGCTCGGCTCGGGTCGCGAGTATGCTCCCAGACGGCGCCCGCGCGCCCGGACACTCGATGCTCACGGGGAACCCAACCCGCGTCGCCGCGCTCCTGTCGGGACTGGCGGCCTACGCTTGCCAGGGCGGGGACGGGCTCGTCGTGACCTCGCCCTGCCTGGTCGAGTCGGGGCGCCTCACTCGAGACCTCACGCTGGATGGCGCAGAGTGCCGGAGCCTCCGCGTGGTCGACGACGTGATCGACGCGGGCGGCCACACCCTGACCATCGCGCCGGGGACCACGCTCGTGTTCGACCCGGGCGTCGGGTTGATCGTCGGCGAAGGGAGCCCGGGCGGCCTCGTCGCCGTCGGCCGCGAAGACGCGCCGATCCGCTTCGTGAGCGCGCCCGACCCGAACGGGATCGGCGCGTCGTGGCGCGGGCTGGTGTTCCGCGGCGGCACCCTCCCCTCCAGCGTCGTAGCCCACGCGACCTTCGAAGGCGCCGGCGCGATCGGCGAGACCACGCGCGGCTGCGTCACCGTCGATCAGGTGGCGACGGACGCGTTGCGCCTCGCCGATGTCGACCTGGTGCGCTGCGCGGGTCCCGGGCTCGTGCTCGACGCCGGGCGCGTAGCGCTCGAACGCATCACCTTCGACAACGTGTCCATCGGCGTGCGCGTCGCGCCGGCCAACGTCGCCGACCTCCCCCGCGACCTCGACTTCGGGCCGGTCGCCTCCAACACCCTGCTCGGCGACGTCATCGAGGTCGACACCGTGATCCGCGCGACGGGCGTCCCGTGGCACGTCGAGGGCGACCTCGTCGTCGGCGGCCCCAACGCCCCGACGCTCACGGTCGAACCCGGCGTGCGCCTCCGCTTCTCGGCCGACCGCTGGCTCGCCGTCGGCCTCGACGAACCGGGCGCGCTCGAGACCGTCGGCCTCCGCGCCGAACCCGTCGAGCTGGTCGGCGGCGCCGCGGGCCGATGGCACGGCGTCGTGCTCGGCCCGCACACCACCTCCACCTCGCTGTCCCATACTCGGTTGACCCAGGGTGGCGGCGAGGGCCCCAACGTCCTCGGGTGCCTCTCGATCGACGTGCGCGCCGACGCCGCCGTACGCCTGAGCGACGTCGAGATCTCCGACTGCGAGCGCGCGGCGATCGGGGCCTCCGAGACCGCCGAGCTCGCGTTCGAGGTCATGTCCGGCGTGAAGATCGCGAACGCCCCCGTCGGCCTCTCGGTGCGCGCGGACGTGCTCGGCTCCATCCCCGAGACCACGTTCACCGACGTCCCCTACAACGTCGCGTTCGGCGGCACGGTGCGCGAGGACGCGACGTGGGTCCGGCAGTCGATCCCGTGGCGCGTCACGAACGACGTCCGCGTCCGCGGCGACGCCACCCCCACGCTGACCCTCGACGAGGGCCTCGTCCTCCGCTTCAGCGCCGACCGCTGGCTCGAGGTCGGCGTCACGGCGCCCGGCGTCCTCGTCACGCGCGGCACGGCCTCGAACCCGGTGATGCTCGAACGCGCCGACAACGCGCCGTGGCGCGGCGTCGTCCTCGGCCCGCGCACCGCCGCCGGGACGCGCCTGCGCCACCTCGACCTCGAGGGCGCGGGCGCGGCCGGCCCCAACGTCGCGGGCTGCGTCAGCATCCTCTCCGCCGAACGCGACCGCATCGCGATCGAGGAGAGCCTCATCTCGAATTGCGCGCAGGCCGGCATCGCGGCGACCACGGCGGGCTTCGAGTTCTCCGGCTTCGCCGCCAACACGATCGTCTCCGCCCCCGTCGGCCTCCGGCTGCCGCCGAGCGCAGTCGCGAGCGTTGGCGGCGACACCCGGTACGAAGAGGTTCGCACGAACGTGATCCTCGGCGGGTTCGTCCTGCGCTCCTCCGTCTGGGCGCGCGGCGCGCTCCCGTGGACCGTGGCGGGGCCGCTGATGGTCGACGGCGCCAGTGGGCCCGAGCTCACGCTCGCCGCGGGGCTCGAGCTGAGGTTCGAAGCGGACGCCCTGATCGCGGTCGGCGTCACGTACGGCGGCGCGCTCGTCGCGAGCGGCGCGACGTCCCAGCGCGTGGTGTTCACCAGCGCGGACGAGTCCCCGACCCCCGGCGCGTGGGCCGGCCTGCGCTTCGGATCGTTCACGCGCTCCAGTCGCCTCGACAACGTGCGCGTCGTGTACGCGGGCGGCGAAGGCCCGGGGCACCGCGGCGGCGTCACCCTCGAACAGACGGGGACGCGCGTCTCGATCACGTCGTCCACGTTCGGGAGCAACGCGCTGGGCGACCTCTACGTGGACTGCGACTCCGCGCCGAACCTCGACGACAACAGCTTCGGCTCGCCGGACGGCCTCGTCCGCGAGACGAACTGCATGAACTGATTCACTCGCAGACGGGTGCGTCGCGATCGAGGCAAGCGCCCGCCACCACCGACACCGACGACGAGACCATCCGGCGGTTCTTCGCGGTGACCAACGCGGACAGCGTGACCGCCTGCCCCGCCACCCGACAGCAGTCCGCGAGCCGCGGCGCGAAGCCCGCCGCGCACTGGCCGTCGCCGCACGGCTCGAACGGGAGCGGCCCCGGGCGGTGCGACACCATCGCCTCGTCGACCCCGCCGCTGCTGGTGATCGTGAGCGCGATGGAGTCGACGTCGATCAGATCGATGCCGGCGATCCGGACGGACATCCAGATGTGGTAACCGCCCATGCGCCCCGCGCCCTGCGGGCCCTGCACGAGCGCGAGCTCTTCGCCCGGCGTGATCGCCTCGAACTCGAGGAGCCCTGTCCCGACCTCGACCTCGAAGTCGCCTTCGAGGGCGCCGCCGTCACGGGTCGAGGCGTCGGGGACGCGCGCGTCTACGGCGTCGTCCGTGCCATCGCTCCCGGAGGAGCAAGCGGCGAGGACGACCAGCGCCGAGAACGCGACGCGCCTCAAGCAGACCTCGGCTCCAGGCGTTCGACGCCGCCCATGTACGGCTTCAGCGCGTCCGGGATGCGGACGCCGCCGTCGGCCTCTTGGTAGTTCTCGAGGATCGCCACCACGGTGCGGCCCGTCGCGAGGGCCGATCCATTGAGTGTATGAAGGAGGCGCGCCTTGCCCTTCGGCTCGGTCTTGTAGCGGATCTTCGCGCGTCGGGCCTGGAAGTCCTCGAAGTTCGAGCAGCTCGAGATCTCGCGATACTCGTCCTGCCCGGGGAGCCACACCTCGAGATCGTAGCACTTCGCGGCGTTGGCGCTCATGTCGCCCGTGCAGAGCAGCGACACGCGGTAGTGCAGGCCGAGCTTCTGGAGGATCGCCTCCGCGTGCGACACGAGCTTCTCGAGCTCGTCGTACGAGTCCGCGGGATCCACGAACCGCACGAGCTCGACCTTGTGGAACTGGTGCTGGCGGAGGATGCCGCGCGTGTCGCGGCCGGCCGAGCCGGCCTCCTTCCTGAAGCAAGGCGTGTGGCAGCAGTACGCGTGCGGGAGCGCGCCGTCCTCCGGCATCAGGATCGAGTCGGCGTACAGGTTCGTGACCGGCACCTC
>JAUHYN010001186.1 GCA_030426505.1 bacterium
CTCCGGGAACTCCGTCTCCTCCTTCTCGATGCCCGACTTCGGCCGGGGCGCGACGGGGACACTGGCGTTCTCGCGGTCCGGGCCGTCGTAGTCGGCGGCGTCCGAGAGGTAGTGGATCGCGTACTCGGCGAAGTTGAGGACGTCGCCGTGCTCGAGGACGTACCGCCGCGGGATGCGCTTCCGGTTGACGTAGGTGCCGTTCTGGCTGCCGAGGTCCTCGAGGGTGACGCGCCCGTTGTCGAAGGTGAGCTTGCAGTGGCGCCTCGAGAGCCGGCGCTCGGCGATCTGGATGTCGCACTCCTTGGCGCGGCCCACCAGGCACTGGCCGTAGATCGGGAAGCGCTGCAGCTCGACCTCGTTGTACTTGAGGACGAGGAGCGGGGTCGCCATGTCGGCGGGGGGCTCGAGATCGTCCGGATCCTCGAGCTGGGTGACTTCGGGCTTCCTCTTCTTCACGCCCCGGATGTCCGGGTCCCCGGAGCGGTCCGAGGAGAAGACGAACTGGTAGGTGCCGAGGGTGATGCTGTCCTCGTCCCGCAGGGGGGTGGGACCGTCGATGCGCTCGCTGTTGACGAAGACGCCGTTCTGGCTGCCGAGGTCCTCGACCTCGAAGCGGCCGCGCCGGAGCGTCACCTCGGCGTGCCGACGCGACAACGCGAGGTTGTTGATGACGATGTCGTTCTCTTGGGCGCGGCCAATCGTGGTGACCGTCGGATTGAGGACGAACTTGCGGACTTCACGCCCCTGGACCACGAGCGTCAGGTGTGCCACGCGAACCGCGAGGCTAGCACTTCTCGAGGGCCGCGTCCTATTTTGTGCGTGCGGGTTCAGAGGAACAACCCGACGCCGAGATTCAGCGACGCGCCGAACACCGCGGGCCCGGCGGTATCGACCCCGATTCGCACGCCGCCGCCCGTCCGCACGAAGAAGCGGCTGCTCGGCGACGGGTGGATGATCGCGTCGAGTCGCGCCTGCGCGCCGAGGCGGAGGTGGACGTCGTCCTCGATCGCGGCGGAGGTGTCGAGGAACCACGCCTCGCCGAACACGCCGATCGTCGGGAGCAGATCGAACGTCGGGCTCAGCGGGAGGACGTAGCCCGCCGCGACTTCGAGGCCACCGGTCGTCGGGCCCGAGATGGTCGCGCGCGTGCCGCGGTCGGTGTCCGAGAGGCCCGCGTCGGGGTTGTCGAAATGGTACGTTCGCGCGAACGAGCCGGGCCCGAAGCCGAGCGGGACGGCGACCTCGAACGTGAAGCCACCGGGCGAGACGATGTCCATTCGCGGGGTCACGCGGAAGACGCCCGAGGGGGCCAGGGCGCCCGTCCCCAACTCGATCGTGCGGCCGGGGATCGTGTCGGACGGGAGGAACACGACGTTGGCGCCGGCCGTCTCACCGGTCCACCCGACGTCGACGCCCAAGCCCAGCCAGCCCTCGTCGAGGAAGGCCTGACGGGCGGCTTCCATCGTGGGGTCGACGGCGGCGAGCATCGCGCGACCGGCCTCGGACCCCGCGCTGGGATCGAGGAAGTCGGCGAACATCGTCTGCACGAAGCGGGTCGCGGCGATCTCCGCGCGGCGCTCGACGGGCAGCTCCGGCTGGCCGAGCTCGGTGACGAAGCCGTAGTCGAGGAATGCGGCGTTGGGCGTGATGCGGTTCGACTCCGGGAACTCCGGCAGGTTCTTGGACCACAACCGCAGGCGCGTCTCGGTGTCGTAGAGGAACGCTTGCCCGAACATCAGCCGCCCGGAGCGCGGCGTGGGCGTGTCGTCGGTGATGGCGCGGATGTCCTGTCCGAGGTCGAGGACGGTGGCGTCCTGCGCGGACTGGAAGACGTAGAACGCGTCGACCGGGACGACGCGCACCACGAGCAGCGCGTCGGCGTCGCTCGCCTGGAACGCGGCGCCGAGCGTGGTGCCGGGCTCGAGGACGAGGTCCGGGCGGGCGTCCGGGGGCTGCGTGGTCGAGGCCGGCGGAGCCGCGGGCGGATTCAGGGCCTCGGCGGTCGAGCTGGTGCCGGTGATCCGCGCGCCGCCGGGATCGACGCTGACGGTCGAGGTCTCGGTCGGCGCGGTGGGCGCGATCTCGACCGGCGCCGCGGTCCGGCGCGCGCCGGCGTAGATGAAGCGCGCGTCGAAGCCGCGCTTCTTCAGCCGCTCGCGGAGCGCCTTCACCAGCTCGTCGCGGGTGCGGGCGTCCTCGGAGGCCGGCATGAGCGGCGCGTCGACCTGCGGTACGTCGAAGGACGCGACGTTGAGCTGCGGTCCGCTCGTCTGGACGTCCGCGACCGTGACGACCACGTCGAGGCGCTCGAGCTTCACGGTCTCGACCTTGTCGCGCTTGAACACGCGACCCGAGCCGACGCCGGACGTGCTCGCGCAGGCGCTGCTCAGCAGGAGGGCGGCGAGGGCGACTACGGGACGGCGCATATCGACCCCGCGAACCGCAGCCCCTCGTAGAAGAGCTCCTTGCTGGTGCAGACCACGTTCGGCGCGACGTCGCTGCAGTCGGCGCCGGGCCCGCCGCACGGGCGCGTGCAGCGGTTCTGGAAACACAGGCCGTGCTGGCACATGGCGTCGCCGCCGTCGGGCTCGTTGTTGGGGCACGGCGCGCCGAGCGGGAGGAGATCGCCGTTCACGACGGAGCAGACGAACGCGTGCTGCGGTTCGGCGCGGTAGACCTCGCGCCAGACGCACTCCTGGTCGTCGAAGCAGTCGTTCCGGGTGTCGCAGACGATCTGGCACTCGTTGTGTTTGGGGCGCGTGGGCCCGCGGCCGACGGCGCCGTTGCAGAACATCTCGTGGGTCATGCCGTTGACGACGATCGACGGACACGACGTGG
>JAUHYN010001187.1 GCA_030426505.1 bacterium
GGCGTCGCGGCGATCGCCCTCCTTCGCGCCGCCTACGCCGACGCGCTCGAGCTTCGGGTGGACGAGCGGCACGCGGTGGAAGAACGACGCCATCCAGAGATCCACGACATCCCGCGGCGCGCCGTCCTGGACGGCGATGACACCGTGTTTGCCGGCGGCGGCGCCCGCGGCGGAGTAGCCGGGCGCGCTCGGATCTTCGTCATGGAGCCCGAGGCCGACGGCGCGGGCGTCCTTCGCGTTCGTTTGAATGTACTGCGCGTGGGCCTGCGCGTCGGCGGACTTCTCCGGGTCGGCGGTGACGGGCGGGAGCCCGACAGCGAGGCGGTGGGCGTTGATGCGATCGACGATCGCGGCGACCGCGGGGGTCGAGCCCGAGGGTTCGGCGCCGCGCGCGAGGGTCGTGCGCTCGGCCGCGGCGCGGTACTGCGGTGGGACGTCTTCGAGGCGGGTGGTGATCACGACCTCGCCGTGGGCGGTGTAGCGGTAGAAGGTGTCGCGAGGGGCTGCGGTAGGATCGGAGCCCGGGCGCGGATCGGAGCCCGGGCGCGGATCGGCTTCGGACCCAGGATCGCGAGCGGCCTCGGACTCGGCGCCGGGTTCGGCCGCGGAGCGGCGATCGGCCTCGGGCTCGGCGCCGGGGACGGCCCCGGAGCCGCTCCCGGGCTCCGCATCCAACGGGGTGCTCGGCCCTCCGCTGCCGGATCGAACGCCGCGCACCGCGCCCGAGCTCACCGCTCCCTCGGCGCCCGCCTCGGCCACGGCCTCCGCGCTCGGCTCCGCCTTCATTAGCACCGCCGCGGCCGCGCCGCCGTCGAACAGGATCGCAGCCCCGAGGAACACGCGGCCGAAGGACACGCGCGAGATATTGAAGCGAACGAGCGCCGCGACGAACAGCGGCAGCGCCAACCCCGCGGCGGCGACGACGGCGAGGCGAGTGCCGTCCTCGAGGCCGCGGACCCATTCGCTCGTCCACGCGTGGACCGCGTAGACGAACGCGCCGTACGCGGCGAGCGCGAGGGCGACGAGGAGGCGCGTCACGCGCCCAGTGTGTCAGTAGGAGAGCGTCACGACGAGCGTGTCGCCGGACATCGACCAGCGCCCCGCCTCCAGCGGCTGCGCGAGGTCCAACACGATGCGGCAGTATTCGGGGTGACGACCGGAGCGGACGCTCTTCACGGCGCCCGTGGCGGCCGGGGCAGCGATCGGGCACGGCTGATCCGTCACGTCGATCACGTAGCGCTCCGGGCTCTTGAACACGTGCGTCTTCAGCACGCGCGCGCCGGGCGCGAGCGCGATCTTCACGCGGTCCTCCGAGTCACCGAGGATCGCCTGCGCCGCCGTGCTGAACTTCGGCGCGGCCTTGGGCGCGGCCTCCGTCGCCGCTTTCGGCGCGGGCTTCGCGGCCGCGACCTCCGGCTTCGCCGGCGCGACCTTCGCGGGCTCCGCCTTCGCCGGAGCGGCCTCCGCCACCCTCACGGCCGGCGCGTCGACCTTCGCGGCCGCCGCCTTCGGCTCCGCCGCCTCGGCCTTCTTCGGCTCTTCGATCCGGACCAGCGGCGGCAACGCCACGCGCTTCTTCCCGGTCGACGGCTTCACGAGGACGGGCTCCTCGCTCGGCGCGTCGAGCGCGTCGATCGGCGCCTCGCCCATGAGGACCTGGTGCGTCGACGCGGGGACGTTCGGTCCGTCCGCGTTCTTCGGCTCGACCGCCTTCGCGTCGTTGCCGCTCCACAGCGTAATCGCGAGCGCGACCGTCAGCGCGGCCGCTCCGATGAACGCGATGCCCTGCGCGAAGCGCGGCGCGCGCCGCAGCTTCTCCACCAACGCGATGCGCGCGTCGTGGATCGAGTCCGTCGCGCGCGCGGAGACCGTCGTCCACCACCCGGGCGCCGCGGGCCGACGCTCTTCGGCGAGATCGAGCTCCGCGTCGAGCACCACGCTCTCGTCGAGCACCGACGGCGCCGGCAGATCCGAAAAGTCCGTGAGCGGCGCCGGGACGATCGTGGGGAGCATCGACATCTCGGGCATGTCCCGCGTCTGCTTCCGCTTGCGCGGCCGATCGATCACGTCGGTCGTGAAGCCCGTGACGGTCTCGATCGCTTTCGCAATCAATTTCGCCGCCTCGTCGTCCATCGACACGAAGCGCACGCCGAACCCGCTGCTCGCGTCGCGCAGCCGGTTGTAGGCGACCTCGGCCACCGAGACGTAGACCCGCGTCCCGTCCTCGAGGGGGACCTCGACCGAGAAGCGCGCCCCGACCCGGACCTCGCGATCCGCGTCGATGAACAGGCCGCCCACCGACAGGTCGCTCGCGCGGTCGACGCCGAGCAGCATGATGACGAACAGGAACAGCACCACGATGGCGCCCGCGTACACGATCACCTGGACGGCGGCGAGGAAGTGGGCCTCCATCGCGACGAACTGTACGGCCACGCCGAAGAGCGTGAGCACGAGCCCGAGCGCCGCGTGGACCGGGTTCTTGAGGGTGATCACGCCGATCGCCCCGCCGAGGATCATCACCGCGGCCGAGAAGAACACGACGTATTCGAGGAAGGTGGTGTCGTTCACCGCTCGACGCTCCGGACCGTCTTGCGCGGCGTGTCACGCTCGGTCTGAGTGGGCTCGGGTGCGCGGACGCCGTAGCCGAGTTCGCCGCTCCAGCCGACCTGGCCTTCGAAGGTGGCGTCGCCCGACGGTGACGTGGCGCGCATCCACCCGCTCGTGAGCAGGTCGTCACCCTCGCGCCAGTCCTCCCAGGGCAGCTTGCGCGGCATCCCGTCGTCGGCGACGAGCAGTTCGGCCTTCGTGGACACCGCGTCCTGCCGGTTGGTGAAGGA
>JAUHYN010001188.1 GCA_030426505.1 bacterium
CCCTTCCGCGCTGTCGGGCGCCGCGGAGGGCCCCTTCTCCTCCGGGTGGAAGGGCGTCTTCGGGAAGAACTTCTTCGACTCGTTCGACTACCTCGCGTCGAACTGGTTCCTCCCGCTCGGCGGGCTCCTCATCGCCATCTACGTGGGCTGGGTGATGCCGGAGTCGCGCCGCCGCGCGGAGTTCGAGTCGGGCTCGCGGTTCGCGGGCTTCTACACGGTGTGGCTCTTCTTCCTGCGGTTCGTGGCGCCGATCGCGATCGTGATCCTGTTCCTCTACTCCGTCGGCGTGATCGACAAGGCGTGGCTCTCCTGACGTGCTGACGCTGTTCGTCTTGTCGACGTTCGTCCCGTACTTCGCGGTGACGATCTGGTTCTACGTGAAGGCGACGCGGAAGTGATCTGGAAGGTCACGATCCTCGTCCTGTACCTGATCGCCCTCGCGGCGATCGGCGTCATCGCGAGCCGCAAGGTCACGAGCATCAGCGACTACTTCGTCGGCGGGAAGAAGCTCGGCTACTGGCTCGTCTCGTTCTCATCGCGCGCGACCGGCGAGAGCGGCTGGCTCCTCCTCGGCCTCACCGGAATGGGCTACCTCATCGGCGCCCAGGCCCTGTGGATCGTGATGGGCGAGATGTTCGGCGTGACCGTGTGCTGGGTGGTGATGACCCAGCGCTTCAAGTCGCTCACGGATCGCTACGACTCGATCACCATCCCGGACTACCTCGAGAGCCGCTTCGGCGACGTCGGCCACGCGCTCCGCATCGTGTCGGCGGTCGTGCTCGCGGTGTTCGTCACCGCATACGTCTCGGCGCAGTTCAACGCGGCCGGCAAGGCGTTCGAGGGCTTCTTGGACATCCCGTACCAGTACGGCGTCGTCCTCGGGCTGGTGGTGGTCGCCTTCTACTCGGTGGCGGGCGGCTTCGTCGCGGTGGCGTGGTCGGACCTACTGCAGGGCGTGTTGATGCTCCTCGGCTTGGTCGTGGTCCCGGTCGCCGGGCTCATCGCGATCGGCGGCGTCGACGCGCTCGGCACGCGCCTCGAGGCGATCGATCCGAACCTGCTGTCCGTGTTCGGCGCCGGCGGCGCGAACGCGCGCAACGTCGTCGCCGCGCTCGGCTCGCTCGCGATCGGCTGGGCGTACCTCGGCTCGCCGCAGCTCTTCGTGCGGTTCATCTCGATCAAGGACCAAGGCGAGATCCCGCGCGGCGCGCTGGTCGCCGTGCTCTACACCGCGCTCGTCGGCCTCGGCGCGGTCGTCACCGGGATGTGCGGGCGCGTGCTGCTCGGCGAGCTCGCGGACCACGAGTTGGTCTTGCCGGAGCTGTCCGAGGCGCTGCTCCCCACGTTCGCGGTCGGCTTCCTCGTCGCGATCGTGCTCGCCGCGATCATGTCGACGGCGGACTCGCTCTTGGTACTCGCGGCGTCGGCGCTGGTCCGCGACCTGTGGCAGAAGGTCTTCCGCCCCGAGACGCCGGACGCCGCGCTCACGAAGGCGTCGCGGTGGATGACGATCGCGCTGTCGCTCCTCGCGCTCGCGTTCGCGCTCACCGAGTCGCGCGTGGTGTTCTTCTTCGTGCTGTTCGCGTGGGCGGGGATCGGGTCGGCGTTCTGTCCGGTGATCTTCCTGTCCTTGTTCTGGCGGCGCCTCACGCGCCAGGGATCCCTCGCGGCGATGATCACCGGCTTCGTGGTGACGATCGTGTGGAAGCTCGCGCCCGCGACCTGGCTCGGGCTCGGCCCGCTCATCGATACGCTCGCGCCGCCGGACAAGCCGGTCGCGGAGCTCGTCGCGGGCGACCTCGTCTACGAGATGATCCCGGCCTTCGTCGCCGCGACGCTCGTCGCGGTGATCGTGAGTCTGCTCACGCCCGAGCCGGCGAACGCGGCGGCGGATTTGGAGGCGACGCGCGCCGAGGTCGTGGATCTGTGGCGTTGACGGCCCCTCGTGGCCTCGGTTGATCCGCGGTCCTCGATGCGCTCGAATCCGCCGCGATGCTCAGCGCAACGCTCCTCGCCCTCACCCTGACCTCCGCGCCGCCCTCGCCCGAGGCCGCGAAGTCCGTCATCGAGTTCTTCTACGACGGCCAGGGCCAGGCGCCCGTCCTCGCCGACGCGGTGCTCTGCAAGGACATCGAGCGCAAGGACAAGGACAAGAAGTTCGACTGCCTCGCGAAGTACGGCGCGACCGTCCCGCAGGGCGAGACCGTCAACGTCTACCTCACCTACGTCATCCCGCACGGCGACGAGAAGGAGCTCATGATCCAGGCCTCCCACGAGGGCGTGGTCCGCGCGACCAAGGACGTGAAGATCAAGGGCCAGGGCCTCCGCACCCGGACCTGGCGCGGCTTCAAGGTGAGCAAGCCCGGCAAGTGGGAATTCAAGGTGCTCGATGGCGCGACCGTGACGAAGACGCTGACGATCACGGCGGAGTGAAGCCGCACCGACCGACCGCGCTCGGGGTGGCGTGCCCCCGCGCCCGACCCGTGTTACACACGCACCTCGTGCGACTCGCGGCGATCGCCCTCTTCGTGCTGACCGCTTCGCTCCCCGGCGTCGCGCACGCACAGGACGTCCCGATCGAGCGGGGCGACGACGCTGAAGTCGCGTCGCGACCTCCAGGTCTCGGCGAACGAGCTCGACGCCAGGATCAGCAACACGTCGCCGGCGCGCAGCGACACCGAGCCGAGCTTGCCGGGAACGGTGTCCTCGTGGCGGCGGATCGCCACCACTGCTGCGCCGTAGCGCTCGCGGAAGTTGCGGTCGCGTAGCGTCGAGCCGACGAGATCGGAGCTCGCCGCGATCACCGCCTCGTACATCGCGCCCCCGCCGCGACCGGT
>JAUHYN010000073.1 GCA_030426505.1 bacterium
TGGAGCGGCTTGCTCATCAGCTGCTTGCCGTTCGTGAAGTAGGTCATTCGGTTCCCGCGCACTTCGAGGCGGTGGTTGTTCGAGTTGCTGCCCTTGCCGACGATCGACGTGCCCTTGTTCCAAGGCATCGGATCGTTCACGTGCTCGCCTTCGACGTACTGCCCCGCGTACGTCCATCCGTTCCCCGATGCGGCGAACAGGTAGTAATTCTTCGTGTCCTCGCCGATCGCGAGGCCGTACTCGCTGTTGTCGATCCCGCTGCGCCAGGTGGAGGTCCACGTGACGTCGAAGTTGTTCGGGAGCTTCACGTCGAGGTTCACGAACTCGATCGAGCAGCGGTCGTTCTTCGTCTGCAGCCAGTACTCACGCGGCCCGCGCCCGGCGTTGTAGTACTTGCCGTTGTCGACCGTCCGCCACTTGCGCTTGTTGTCGACGAAGTACTCCGTCCAGATGTTCTCGGGGCCCTTCGGGGGCGGCGGCGGATCGTCGCGCAGCACCGTCGGGCGCGCGGGGCCGCCGACGAGCGACTTCACCGCGGCCGAGATGGAGGCCATCACGCCCTCCTCGTTGCACTTGCCCTCCTGCGTCGCCGCGTGCTCCGTCGCCGCGCTCGACAGGTCGTAGACACTCACCGTCACGACGCACGTCTTGCCGATGCGCAGCAGCTTCGTGCTGATCGACTTCCCCGCTGCGAGCTCCTTGCCGATCTCGATCTGGCAGGACTGGTCGTAGCAGGTCTTGTACGACTCGGCCTTCTGCGCGCGCAGGCGGCCGCGCACCTGATCGTTCGGGATGACGTGGTAGGCGCCCGACGCGGTCAGCTTCGCGGAGAGGTAGTCCGTGAGATTGGAGACGACGTCGGACTTGAGTCGTGCGCCGCGGTCCTCGATGTCGAAGACCGCGACGATCGGCGGCCCGTTCGCCGCGACGAACAGCGCGCCCACGAGCGCAGCGAGTGAAGACATCCCGCCGAAGATACCGCCCTCGGGGCGCAGCGTCACCCGGCCGTGACTAGTGCCAGCGTTCGGAAGTCCGCTCCGCTTTTCGCGGCTCCCTTCGCGCCTGCTCGCCGCGCGGCCTGTCGGCCGCCCTTGCGGGCTCCTCAGTTGTTGGGGCCCACCCAACGCCTTCCGGAGCGCGACGACCAGACACGAAGGGCGCTCGCGAAAACTCGGAACGGACTTCCGAACGCTGGCACTAGCTGAGACGGTCGAGGGCCATCGCGAGGCGATCCTTGATGCTCTCGCAGTCCGCCTTCGAGACCGCGCCCACGCTCGCGCGGAACCACCCCGTGTTCTCACGGACACCGAAGCACGTGAACGGCACCAACGCGACGCCCGCGGCCTCGAGCAGGTACTTGCGGGTCTGCTCGTCCGTCTCGATCGTGACCCCGTCCGGTGTCTTCTTGCCGCGGAGGTCCAGGCGCATCGACAGGTAGATCGCGCCCTGCGGTGCGATCGACTCCACGTCCCAGCCCTTGTCCCGCAGCGCGCCGACGGCCTCGTCGAGGAGCTTCAGGCGCGCGAGGACCTCGCTCCGCATGATGCCGAGGTGCTGGTCGATCGCGCGATCGTCGTCCAGGAGCGCCGCCGTCGCGATCTGCTCCGGGCGCGGCGCCCACGCGCCGAGGTGCGTGAGGATCGCGCTCATGCGCTGGATGACGTCCTGCGGTCCCAACGCCCAACCCACGCGCAGGCCGGTCCCCGCGAAGCCCTTCGACACACCGTCGACGAAGATCGTGTACGGCGCGACCTCCGGGACGAGGTTGACCGGCGTCGCGTGCTCGACGCCGTCGAACGTCAGCAGCCAGTAGACCTGATCGAACATCAGATACAGCTGCGGGCGGCCCGCGGACTTGCGGCGCTCGTTCTCTTCCACCACGCGGCGCGCGATGTGCTCGAGCTGATCCGGCGGCATCACCGTGCCGGTCGGGTTCTGCGGCGTGTTCAGGCAGAGCAGCCGCGCCGTCGACAGGTGCGCTTCGATCTGCTCCACCGTCGGGAAGAACGAAGTGGCCGCGGTGGTCGGCACCTCGATCGCCTTCGCGCCCGTCAACGTGCAGTAGTGGTTGTTGTTCCAGGACGGCGCGCCGTAGATGACCTCGTCTCCGGGATCGAGGAGCGCCAGGTACGTCCCCGCGATCATCGGGCGCGCGCCGCCCGCGATCAGCGTCGACTCGATCGGATACGACAGCCCGAGGCGCCGCTCGAAGAGGCCCTTGACCGACTCGCGGAGCTCCATCACGCCGCTCGACGGCGGGTAGTTCGTGTGGCCCGCGGCGAGCGCTTTCGTGATGCCCGCGGAGAGCTGTTCGGGGACCGGGAACTCCTGGCTCGAGAAGTCGCCGACGGTGAGGTTCAGGATGCTCTCGCCCGCGGCGATCTGCGCGCGGACCTCGGCGGCGATCTTCAGGATCTCGCTCCCGACGAGCTGGGCGGCCATGGAGGAGATGCCGCGCTCGGCCGGCTTCATCGAAGCGGCGCTCGCGAGGGTCGAGGTCAGGTCGATCTTCTCCATCGGTTCTCCATTCAGCCTTCGTTGGTGATGCCGCACGCTGCGTAGTCTTCGCGGTCGAGGGCGTCGCAGTCACAGGTGTCGAGCAGGTTGGAGCAGCGCTCGGCCTCCGTGGTCGACACGTCGCGGTCGCCGACCCGCTGCATCCGGAGCAGGCACGACTGCTCCTGCGACCCGTTGATCTCGCAGCTGCAGATCTTCTCCGCGAGCGACTCGCAGGGGCCTTGGCAACCGGTGGCCGCGAGCGCTGCGCTAGCTAGAAGGAACGCAAACGCGCGCGTTGCCCGCCGACGAACAGCTGTAGCCTGAGCGGCAATCATTTTGACTCTCGCACTCGTCGAGACAGAACGCGTCGAAACTGACATCCCTGAAAGCGATGCCCCTAACGCAGCTAGATCCCAATGGACAAGAGCCAAGCGAGCAGTCGAACTCCGTGCAGTAGCCTTCCGGCCACCTGAGGATGCACGCAGCGTTCGCAGCCCCCTCGCATTCGTCGCCGCCGCCGCAAGCGTCACCCACTTCGGGGTCACCGCCGCCGGAACACGCGAAGAGCAACAACAGGACCGCGACGGCGCGGTGCATCACGATCGCCCGAGGGCCTGACGAAAGCCCCGCCGCACGAACACCGGGACCATCTCGCGCCGGTAGGCCGGCTCGGTCGCGATGTTCTTGAGGGGTTTGCAGCGCTTGTAGGCCGCGTTCGCGATCTGGTCGATCGTCGCCGCGTCCAGGGTGCGACCACGCAGCGCGTCGAGGTCGAGCTTCACGCGCACGGGGCGCGAGGCGAGCGCGGTCACGCACACGTCCACGTGTTCGATCTTCCCACCCTTGCCGCCGGCGAGCCGAGCGAGGACCGCGACGCCGAGCTCCGGGAAGTCGATCGCGGCGCGCGTGCGCAGCTTCGCGTACGCCATCACCGTCCCGGGCTTCGGGATCGGCACTTCGATCGCGGTGACGAGATCGTCCGCGGCGCGCTCCTGATTGAAGATCCCGTCGGTCGTGTAGAAGTCGTCGATCGCGACCTTGCGCGCGCCGTCCGCGTTGTGGATCTCGAGCTCGGCGCCGAGCGTCATCAGCACCGGCGCGCTGTCGTTGCTCGCCGCCGCGACGCACCGACGCCCGCCCTTCACCACGTGGCACACGGTGCCGTCGCGCTTGAGGCAGAAGCCGAGCGCGCTCCGCCAGAAGTAGGTCTGGTTGATGTAGACGCAGCGCGTGTCGAGGCAGACGTTGCCGCCGATCGTCCCCATGCGCCGCAGCTGCGGGCCGGCGACCTGATCCACCGCCTCCGCGAGCGCCGGGGCGTGCTCGAGGATCAGCGGGTCGCGCGCGAGGTCGTGGAGCGTGGTGAGCGCGCCGATCCGGAGCGTGTCCCCGTCGCGCCGGACGCCGACCAGATCCGGGATGCGCCACAGCCCCACCACGACGTCCGGCGTCGCGATCTCGTGCTTCATGTTCGGCATGAGATCGGTGCCGCCCGCCATCGGCTTGGCCCGACCGTCGTGCGCCTTGAGCAGCGCGGTCGCTTCGGCGACCGAGGTCGGTTCGGCGACTTCGAACTTGGGCAGGCGCAGCATCGGCCGGCCCATCCGAGCCCAGAGCCGCCACCTCGTCAAGGGTTGTGCTCCGGCCGCGCATTTCGGTACAGCCGGCCCCCCATGCGGACGATCGATCGCGCGACCTGGGCCCGCCGCTCGCACTTCGAGCTCTTCTCGCGAATGGCGTATCCCTACGTGGGGCTCACGGCATACGCACTTCGAGCTCTTCTCGCGAATGGCGTATCCCTACGTGGGGCTCACGGCTCCGGTCGACGTCTCGCCGATCCACGCGGCGGCGCAGCGGGCGAAGGTCGGGCTCTTCAAGCCGATCCTCTGGGCGGTGAGTCACGCGGCGAACGCAGTGCCGGAGCTGAGGCAACGGATCCGCGGGGAGACGATCGTGGAGCACGACGTCGTCCATCCCTCTTACACCGCGCTCGCGACCGAGGCCGTCTTCAACTACTGCACGGTCGATCACGACGACGACATCGAGGCGTTCTTCGCCGCCGTGGATCGCGAGACGGCCGCCGTCGCGGACAACACCGAGCTCGTCCCCGACGCGCCGCACCGCGACGACCTGTTGTTCGTCAGCTCGATCCCCTGGCGGAAGATCACGTCGTTCGGCCACCCCGTCCCGCTCGACCCGCCCGACAGCTTCCCGCGGCTGTCCTGGTCCCGGGTGGAGGCGCTCGGCGACGGGCGCGCCGAGGTCATGATGCAGGTGACCGCGAACCACGCCCTGGTCGACGGCGTCCACATCGCGCGCTTCTTCGACGCGGTGGAGGCGGCCTCACACCGGGTCGCGGCCGCCCTCCCGTCCCGCTGATCTTTTTTCGGGATAATCTGCCGGCGAGCCCCGCACCCAGGAGGCGTGACGCCAAAGAACATCGTCTGCTGCTCGACCTGGGTCGCCGTCGCCGCGCTGGCCGGGGCGTGTGACGCAGGCCCGACTCCCGAATCCGCCGCTGCGACCGCGATGACCGAGGCCGAGGCGGCCGCGGTCAAGGGCGGCGTCTCGGTCGACATCGTCTATCCGTTCCACGACAACCACAGCGAGCCGTACGACAACATCCGGTTCCACGCCGAGGTCGAGTCCGGCTTCACCAGCGACCCGACCTACGTCTCCCTCTGGGCGGACAGCACGAAGATCGCGTCGGAGACGATGCAGTTCGTTGGCGGCGAGACGAAGCTGTGGAACGAGCGCCACGCGTGGCCGCTCAACGGCTACCGCGACGCGCAGTTCAAGTACTACCTCGACGGCCAGTACTACGAAGCGGCGGGCGACAGCAGCCGCACGAACGTGCGCGTCCACCCGGACACGCACGTCCACGGGATCCACTTCTGGAACCTGAGCCACAAGGGCGTCAGCTCGAACGTGTCGAGCGCCTTCACCGCCGCGCGCGTGGACGCGACGAGCATCGGCCGCTCCCTCACCAACTCGAACATCGACGGCGTGTTCGCGCAGTGTCCGACCAAGGTGCAGTTCCGGGGGAGCGGCACGTCGTCGCTCCAGCTCACGCACGACCCGGGCCCGGGGCTCAACTGCATGGACCTCAACGCCGTCCGTCAGGAGCACTGCCCGACCATCACGTTCTGTGACGACGACGATCCCGAGAACCCGTACGCCCTCGAGGACTGCCAGGCGGTCGTGGACTGCCTCTGGGGCTACGTGCTCGCGGCCGACACGTTCGACATGAGCCGCGGCTACACGTCCGCCCACATCTTCCATGTCCAATCCACGCCGTGTGCAGACCCGGCGCGAAACGTCTGGTTCAACACCACCCTCGGGTCACGCTCGCTCGCGCTGATCGCGGCGTTGAACACGCCCGCCGACGCGCAGCACTACACGACCGTGCTCGCGCACGAGCTGATGCACGACACCGGCGCGGGCCACTGCAACGATCCGCCGGGCCTCAGCAACCCGGGCTGCGAGCCCGAAGACTGCAACACGAACATCTCCTTCAGCCGCAACCTGATGTGCTCGAGCGGCAACGGCCGGGACCTCTCCCCCGTGCAGTGCGACCGCATCGAAGACTTCCGCTGGACGAACAGGAACTAGGACTCATGCGTATCTTCAACATCGGCGTCTTCGTCATCGGCCTCGGCGCCATCGCGTGTGACGGCCCCTCGAACGACTGCGCGCCCCTCATGGGCAAGACCGAGATCCAGTACGTGGGTCACGCGTTCGGTCGCGGCGAGGTCGAGATCACCGCGGCCGGAGGCGACCGCGTCGAAGGGCGCGTCGTCCTCCGTGGCGAACAGGAGGGCGACGCCGTCCTCTCGCTCGGCGCGACCGGCACGTGCCGCGACGGCGTGGCGCGCCTCCGCCTCGGCGGCGCCGACCACCCGCAGGCGAAGGCGCGTGTCCTCGGCGGGCGGTTGGTCCTCGTCCACGACGCGGAGCTGCTCGGCCACGACTTCGGGATGTGGCGCGCGCGCATGAAGCCCAAGGACGGCGCCGACGAGCACGAGATCCACGGGTACTTGCGCGAGCGAACCGACCCGGAGCCCATCGCGACGCGATGAACGCCTCGGCGATCGCCTCGTGGCGCGCGGCGGGCCCGAACCTCGCGCGCGTCGTCGCGTTGACCGCGGCGGGCCTCGCGCTCCGCGTGGGGCACGCGGGGCACGCCGAGCTGGTGCCGATCGCGTTCGTCGTGATCTTCGCCGCGCTCCACGCGCGGCCGGTCGCCGAGTGGGCGGCGGGCGGCGCGCTCGCG
Source organism: bacterium (assembly GCA_030426505.1). GTDB lineage: Bacteria > Myxococcota > Kuafuiibacteriia > Kuafuiibacteriales > Kuafuiibacteriaceae > JAUHYN01. Next base: position 6,773 of record JAUHYN010000073.1, read on the forward strand.
GGGCTCGTCTTCGCGAGCGCAATGCTCGTGGGGCTCGCGAAGTGGGGCGTCGTCCCGATGCTCGCGCTGTGGTGGTCCGTCGGTGCGGCGTTCGCGTTGTTCTTCGCCGTCGTCGGTGTACTCGCCGCGCGCGTCGACGCGACCTGGCGCCCGCCGGTCATCGCCGCGGCGTGGTGCGCGGCGATCCTCCTCCTCGATCGATTCGTCTACGCGCCGGTGCTCCTCACTGCGCCGCTCGCGTTCGAGTTCGCGTCCTATCGCGCGGTGGTCGCGTCGGTCGGCGTGGCCGCGGCGGAGGGCCTCGTCGTGTTGGCGACGGCGGGGATCGCGGCCGCGTGGCGTCAGCGCCGCGCGCTCTTGTTCGTCGCACCGCTCGCGGTCGTCGTCGTCGCTTCCGGCGCGGACACCGTCGCGCCGACCGGTCGCGGCGTCCTCCACGCCATCCAACCCAACTTCACGTGGGCCGAGTACGCCTCGCGCGCGTGGTCGCTCGAGGCGCGCGCCGGGCTCGCGGAGACGCTCGATCGGATGACGCGCGAGGCGGCGCTCCGGGGGCCGGGCACCGTGCTGTGGCCGGAGAACGGATCGGGCGTCGCCGACGCGCAGCTCGGTTCGCGCCAGCGCGCCCTCTTCGACGCGATCGACGGCACCGAGTCGGACCTCGTGACCGCCGGCCTCTACTACGAAGGCGAGGGGCGGAGCGTCGCGGCCGTGCATGTCACGCGCGACGGGCTCGGAGCGGTGACGAAGAAGTCCAAGCTCGTCCCGATCGCGGAGGCAGACGTCACGCCCGGCGAGCCCGAGATCCTCGTCGCGCGCGCGGGCGCGCTCGGCGTCTCGATCTGCTTCGACGTCCTCTTCGGTGATCACGTCCGCGACCTCGTCGCGCGCGGCGCGGACGTCCTCGCGGTCACCAGCGACAACGCCTCGTTCGGGCCCTCACTGCTGCCCGAGTGGCACGCGGCGTACGCCGTCCTCCGCGCGGCCGAGTCGCGTCGCAGCATGCTCTTCGCTTCGAATCGCGGTCCCGCTCTCGCGTACGACGTCGGCGACGGCTCCGTTCGGCGCCTCACCGATCGCGGCGAACGCACGATCGCGACGGTGTCACTCACTCGGACCGACGCGCCCTCTCGGGACGCGCGCCACGTCGTCGCGGCGCTCCTCCTCGCTGCGCCGCTGTTGCTCGCGTGGGTCGGTGCGCGGACGCGCGAGCGCACGGCGATCGTTCAGCGGCGCTTCCTCGCCGCGGCGCTCCTCTCCGGCGTGGTGGTGAGCCCGCTCGTCGAGCTCGCGCACGTCGCGGCGCGGCGCGACACGAACCCGGTCGCGATCGCGCGCGAGGCGATGACCCGCGGCCTCGGCGCGCGCGGCGTCGATGTGTTGCCTTCGCACTTCGTCCAATCGCAGCCGCGCTCGTGCGGCCGGGCGGCGCTGGCCTACGCGATGACCGTCCTCGGCGATCGCGTGTTCGAGGAGGCGTTCGACGACGTGGCCCTCGACGAGGACGGCGCCTCGTTGTCCGACCTCGTCGCCGCGTCACGTGCGCGCGGATTCACCGCAGAGGCACTGCGCGCGACCTCGCTCGACGCACTCGAGCTCCGCGCCGGTCGCGTCGCGTTGCTCCACCTCGAGCGCGGCCACTACGTCGTCGTCACGCGCGCCGACGCCGACTACATCGCGTTCGATCCTGCGTCGGGCGCCGTGCAGGTCGTGGACGTCGAAGCGCTCACCGAGCGATGGAGCGGCGCGGCGCTGCGCCTCGCGATCGGCGGTCAGGGCGCTTCGCAGCCGTCGTACACGTACACGGCGCCGAAGCCCGTTCCGCTACACCCGTCGTCCGGCAGCTCGCCGCAGTGACCGGGGGCGCCGATGACGAGGCGTCGATCCCGGAGCACGATCGCCTCGCCGTAGAGCGCGCCGTCTTGCAAGTCGTCCGGCCGGAGGTAGCGGTGCTTGGTGCGTTCGCCTCCTCGATTCACGAAGAGGTGAACCGAGCCGGCGGCGGAGCACCCGTACGACAGCGGCGTCCGGTACGAGCAGCTCGGATCGTGGGCGGCGCCGACGGCGAGCCAGCTCGGGCTCGCGGCCACTACCGCGCTCCAGCGCAGGCCGTAGTTGTCCTCGGTGCCCAGCTCCGACGGGAGCCGCGCGACGAGGTCGCTCCCGCTCCACTCGTAGGCGGCCCCGACGAAGCGACACGGGGAGAGCGTGCTCGGGCAGCCGTGTGATCCGGGGGGAGGCGTCGGCGAGCTCGACGTCGCGAAGCACCGCTCGACGCAGTGGTAGGTCTGCGGCGCGCCGATCCACGCGGTGTCGTCGTCCAACCAGGCGATGCGCCGCCCGAAGCCGCGCGTAAAGTCGTCCGTCGGCTCGACCGGCGCCTCCGCTTGCCAGCGCCCGCCGCTCAGGCGGTACGGATATACGCGGCCGCGCTCGGGGCACTCGCCGTCGCCGCAGAGCGTCGGGGCGCCGACGAGGAGTCGATCGCCGCGCAAGACGATCGCCTCGCCGAAGCGCTCGTCGCGGAGCGGCGACGGCGATCGCAAGCGCTCCTTCCAGATCGGCATGCCCGTCTCGAGCGAGTAGACGTGTACGACGCCTCTCCGGTCGACGCCCGGATCCCCGACGAACAGCCACGGTCCGGACGTGGCGAGCGCGAACCCGAACTCGGCGGTGCGCGTCGACGTCCCGACCGCCGGCCCGATCAGCTCGAGATCGAGCGACACGCGGTGGACCGCGCCGCCGCCGGGCGCTCCGGGGAGGCCGAGCCACAGCTCCTGTTCGCCGAGCGCGAGCGCGTCGATCAGGAGGCCTTCGCGACCCACGTCGCGCCCGCGCAGCGAGCGATCGATCGCCCACGCGCCGCCGTGCGAGGTGAGGCGAGAGAGTTGCCACGACGACGGGATGTCGCCGTCGGCGAGGAGATAGGACACGGCGAAGACGTGGTCGCCTTCGGTCGCGAGTCGGCGCCCGAGCTGGCGTGTCTCGTCGTCGCTCGGTTGGAAGTGCGACAGCGTCCAGCACTCGGGGACGCCGGCGTCGAGGCCGCCGTCGCGGAAGTTGCCGGCGTCGCGGTCGGAGGGCACGAGGACCGAAGGGTCCTGGCAGGCGGCGGCCAAGAGGAAGAGGAGGGCGGCGCGTCGTTCGAACATCGCGTTCACTTCAACTCGTATACGAAGACCGCGCCGACGTCGTCCGTCCCCTCGAGCCCGGGGTTGCCGATCCCTTCGCCGAGGTTCGCTTCGCCGGAGGCGCCGACGGCGATCCAATCCCCGCGCAGCGCGACCGATGCGCCGAACGTCGTCCGCGGTCGAAGGGTCGGCGGCTTGACGTAGAGGATCTCTTCGAACACGCCGTCGCGGAGCTCGTAGACGAACGCGGCCCCGGGGCCGAAGCCGTCGCGGTTGCAGCTGTCGTCCCACGTGCGATCCGGCTCGATGCCGGTCAGGCAGTGGCCCTCGTTGGGAGCGCCGACGAGGAGTCGATCGCCCTCGACGTCCATGGCTGCGCCGAACGAGCCGTCGTCGTCCGCGATGTGGATGCCGTGGGTCTTCGTCCACACGCCGTCGATCGCCTCGAAGATCCAGATCGCCCCGGCGCCGGGGCTCCCGACGAAGAGCCGCTCGCCTTCGAGCGCGACGCTCGCTCCGAAGTGTCCGCCGCTCACGGGTTGGGGCGCCGTGATCGGGGCGCCGACCTCGGTCCACGCCCCGCCGATGCGCTCGATGATTCGCACCGTCCCCGCCTCCGGACACGGGAGCTCGACCGCGGTGGCGCAAGGGTCGTCGTGCGGGAGCCCGAACGCGATGCGTTCGCCTTCGATCGTGATCGACGCGGCGCTGGGGCGCCCGCTCGAGCTCCCGAACGGCACCCCCCACGCGTCGGGGACGATCGACTGCGCGTGGACCCAAGCGTCGCCGACCTCCTCGAAGATGGTGACGGTCGCTTCGCTCGGGCACGGCTCGTCCTCGACTTGGCAGCCGCGGAAGCGCTCCACCGTGGCGAGCCACGGACCGTCGGCGTCGAGCGCGTACCCGAGCTGCGCTTGGGCCCGCGCGTCCGGGTGTTCGATCACGAGCGACGTCGGTTCGACGCCGTCGGCGGTGCGGCGGAAGGCGTCGATCGTCCCCGCGCGCGCGAGGAGGGTACCGTCGTCGTCGCCGGCGTGCGCGAACGACGATGCGAAGAGCCACCGCTCGGTGGAGGCGAGGTTCCGCGCGAACGCGCTGTTCGTCTGCGGGTCCGCGGAAGTGAGGAGCGTGTACTGGTCGGTGTCGTCCGCGGGGATCTCGGCGATGCTCACGAGCCCCTCCGAGCGACAGCGCCCCTCGATGCCGGCGGGCTCCGGGTCGAGCGCGCAGTCGCCGGATCCGGGCGCGCCGATGACGAGCCGATCGTCGAGCCACACGACGGCGGTCCCGAACCCGGCGCCGATCTCGTGGACGCGCGGCTTCAGGTAGGCGAGGTCGCGCCAGAACGGGACGTAGGTCGGCGGCGCCGGCAGCTCGGCGATGACGACCGGGTTCGTACACCCGGTGAAGAGGACGGCCGTCGCGAGCGCGATCTCAGCGGTGGTCTTCCAGCGCACGTTCGAGCTCCTTGATCAGCGCGCTGCCGCGGTGGACCTCGAGGAACCTCGCGGCGCGCGCCTGCGCGCGGTCGTGGCTCTTCAGCCCGAGGAGCGCCTGGATCTCGAGGAAGTCGCGGAGGTCGGCGAGCTGCCCGTCGGGGAAGCGCGCGCGATGCGCGGCGACGCGTTCGAGCGTCGTCGCAGGCGCGGTCTCGAGCGCGCGCCGACCGGCGTCGAGGATCGAGAGCTCCGCCGCGAGCCCGCCGTCGTCCGGGGCGGCCGTTTCGTCGTCGCCGGGCATGTCGTCGCCCTTCGCTTCGGGGCGGTGGGCCCGCTCGGCCGGTCCGTTCGCGAGCGCGTTCGGAGCGCTGCGCGTCGTCGATGCGTTCGCGTCGCGCGCGGCATTGCGCGCGGCCGATCCGTTTGCGTCGCGCGCGGCATTGCGCGCGGCCGATCCGTCTGCGTTGCTCACGCCTTCGCGCGCCGTCGATCCGTTCGAGCCGCGCGCGCTTTCGAGCGCCGTCGATCCGTTCGCGTCATTGCGCGCCGTCGATCCGTCTGTGCCGTTCGCGCCGAACGCGCCTTCCACCGCGGCGGATCCGTTCGCGCCGAACGCGCCTTTCCCGGCGGCCGCTCCGTTCGCGTCGCGCCCCTCGAGCGTCACCGCTCCGTTCGCGCCGCTCACCGGCGCGTCGTCGCCTCCCACTCGGGCCCCGTCTCCGACGACTTCACCCTCGTCCCCCATCGCCGCCGCACCCCGGACCTCGCTCGGATCCGGCGCCGCCGCGCTGGCCGCGGCGACCGGCTCGTTCGTCGGCGTCGGCGATCGAACCCCGAACCACACCGCCCCCACGCCGAGTAGAGTCAGGATCAACAGGCTGCCCTTCAAGCCCAGCGCGCCGCCGACCGCGGCGGGTGGGTTCGCCAAGTTCGCGGCGACGGCCTCGCCGACATCGGGGGGGAGCGCCGGTGTCGCGCCGTACGCTTCGAGGAGCTGGCGCGCGTCCGGGGCGAGGGACGCCATTTCGAGGAGCCGCTTCGGTTCTTCCATCAGCCGGCCCTCCTTTCTTCCGTCGCGCGTAGCCGCGAGACGTGTCGTTCGAAGGTCTCCCGCGCGCGCCGGAGCCGGCTGAAGACCGTCTGGAGCGGGCAGTCCATGAGCTCCGCGATCTCGGCTCCGGTCATGCCGTCGAGCTCGAACATCACGAAGACGGCCCGCTGATCGAGCGTCATGCGCTCGAGGATCGCTTCCATCCGATCACGCGCCCGGGCGTGTTCGGCGTTCTCTTCCGGGCTGTCGGGCGAGATGCCCTCGGCGTGGGGCTCCGCGGTGACCCGTTCGCGCACGTGGTAGGCGCGGCGCCGGTAGCCCGCGGCGACGCGCCGCGCGATCCCGAACAGCCAGCTGCGCAGATCCTGGCCGCGGTCGAAGTCCTCGAGCCGACGATGCAAGACGAGAAAGACCTCCTGGGCGAGGTCCTCGACGTTGGCTGCGCCCACCCCGAAGTAGGACAGCGAACGACACACGAATGCGTGATTGGCCATGAAAATCGACCCGAAATCGAGTGTTTGCGCGCTATGGGCGACGGACGACGGCACCCCCTTCGGCTCGGATTGGCCGGGGTCGGGGCCATCCTTCACTACAAATCGTCCTTTTTTCGCGGGCGAGCTGCGAGCCGGGGCAGCCGAAGCTCGAGCCCTGCGCTCAGTCGCCCGACGACGGGGAGCACGCGATTGATGCGCGGTCCATCGTCGAGGACAAAGCCGGGTCGGGTCAGTGGGACGACGAGGTCGACGCCGAGCACGAACGCGAGCGCCCCCCGAAGACGCCGCGGGGCGAAGCCCACCGAGGGCCCGACGTCGAGGGCGACGAACGGCAGCCTCGCGCGCTGCTGCTCGCTGACGTAGACGCCCTCGCCCTGCATCACGCCCCCGATGACGCCCGCGCATACCGGGAAGTCGAGGGTCTCGACCACCGGGGTGACGCACCCGCGAAGGCCTGCCGTCGTCATCGAGACCCGCCCGGCCGCGTCGCTGGGCCCGGCGGCGTCGATGGTGCGGGCAAACCAGTGATCGAAGCGGGCCTGGACCCGCCCGCGGGGAAAGAGGAACGACGCGGCACCCGTGATTGCCGGCATGAGCACGGGAGACAGGCCCGCGCCGCCGGAGCCGGCAATGAGGACGGCACCACGGAAGCGGGGATCGGGCTCCGGTTCGGGCTCGGGCTCGGGCTCGGGCTCGGGTTCGGGTCCGGGCTTCGGTTCGGGTTCGGGCTTCGGTTCGGGTTCCGGCTCGGGGCCCGTGGTCGGGTCGACACCGGGATCGAGGGAGATCGCGGTCAGCAACGCAACCGTCTCCGCCAGCGTGTCGCACGAAGGTCCTTCGAGCGCGCGGGTACGCTCGCCTTCCTCGGCCGCGATCGAGAGCTCGAGGACGTACCCAGGATCGGTCGCGTCGACGCGCGCATTCACGCGAAGCGTGCCGAGCTCGGACGCCGGACCCAGCGGGCGGCGCAGGAGCTGCTCGATCCGCTCCACCACCTCGCGCTGATCCGGGCACGGCGGCGGCGCGCTCCACTGCAGCTCGAGCTCGGGCGTGGGCTCCGGTGCGATCACGGAAAGCACCGCAGCGAGCTGGAACACGGGCACCACGCGGGCTCGAAGGATAGCGTCGATTTTTCGTGACGGGCGCTCGAGCATCCGGCCAACCCGAGTCAGCAATGGGGCGGGACATGGCACGACTTGGGTATTTCACTGTTCTCGGATGCACTGCGGCGCTGCTGGTTGGCTGTCCCAGCGACGAAGGCAGCGACGCGGGGGGAAACGATTCTACGGGTGCGGCGACGGGCGGCGCAGACGGAGCCGATGGTGCGGACGGAGCCGACGGAGCGGATGGTGCCGACGGAGCCGACGGATCCGACGACGGCCCGGGCGGAAGCGAGGGCGGTACCGACTCCACCGGAACGCCGATCAACTGCGACGAGGACGAGCTGTCCGAGCTGTACACGCGCTACGTCGAGCCCTTCGTATCGGGGGCGATGCCGCAGAGCTGCAGTCAGTGCCACATGACCGGCATCGACATGAGCATGTACGCCCAGGACACGCCCTGCGACACGATGGCGTGCATGGTCAGCCAGGGCGTGGTCGATCTCGACAACCCCGGCGGCAGCTCGCTGCTCTCGATGATCGACATGGGCGATCCCAACAGCTCGGTCTTCGACGTCGACGTCGAGCACC
>JAUHYN010001189.1 GCA_030426505.1 bacterium
GAGCGCACGCAGCAAGGCCTCGTCCGCAAGTTGGTGGACGCTGCGTTCGAAGGCTCCGCGGCCCAGCTCGCGATGCGCGCGCTCTCCACCAAGCGCACCTCGCCCGAGGAGCTCGAACGCACGCGCGCGAGGGCGCGTGAGCGCGCGCGCCCGCCGGTCGCGCTCGACGAGGTGGCGCTCGCGTTCGGGCCGCGAAAGGATCGCCACCACGACGGCGTCGATCTCGCGCGCCCGCCCGGGACGCCGGTGCAGGCGCCGTTGTCCGGTGTCGTGCGGCGCATCGATGCGCGCGGCGAAGACGCGCGAGGGCGCTTCGTCGTGGTTCAGCACGGGCGCATCGAGACCCGTTACCACCACCTCGCCGATGTGCGCGTCCGCGTCGGGCAACGGGTCACGGCGGGGGACGTCCTCGGCGAGGTCGGGAGCACCGGCGTGAGCACGGGGCCCCACTTGCACTTCGAGGTGCGCGAGTTGGGTCAGCCGGTGGATCCGGCGCTGCACTTCGCGCCACTCGCGCGCGTTGCTCAGTAGGAACATCGTACCGATGTCCCGAGCCCGACACACCGAACGATCAGGGCAGCACTGCGGCTCATTTTCCGCCCGGACGGAGGCCGCGCGGACCTTCAGCGACGCGGTGAATTCAGTCGAGGCGCGATCGTGAGACGGGCGCCCACGTCGTCGGCCACTCAACGCTCGGTGGTCTTTGCGACACCCAGGTGGCTCCTCGCGCTCGCGCTGTCTGCGGCGGCCTGCGGGGGCCCCGGCGAAGGGTCCGCGCCCACCGACGGGCCGTGCCGGGTCCGCGTCCCCCCCGCGCTCGAGCTCGGTCGCACGGTCATCGGGAACGAATCGATACGGACGATCCACGTGGAGCGGGAGAGCGGCCCCGAGGGCTGCTTCGAAGTCGCGCCGCTCCGGGGAGACGTCGAGGTCTTCCGGGTCGCCGCCGTCCGATCGGACGCGGTGGACGTCGTCTTCGCGCCGACCACGGTGACGGTCTATCGCGCGACGCTGGGGACCGGTGACACGTCGGTCCGACTCAACGGCGTAGGGGCCCTCCCGACGATTCGATCGATGCCCACTTCGATCGACTTCGGAGCGCAAGCGATCGGGTGCGAGCCGTCGCCCGAGGTCGTCACGCTCACCAACTCGGCGTCGGTCCCGATCGCGCTCAGTCCGCCCTCGCTCCGGGATGCAGACGCGCCCTTCGTCGTGGCGCTCCCCGAGGGCACCACGATCCCCCCGAGCGGGACGCTCCCGGTCGAAGTCACGTTCGTCCCGCGCGACGTCCCGGAGGCCACGACCCTCCTCGACTTCGAGCACGTCGATGGCTACGGGCTGGGCATCGACGTCTTGCTCCGCGGCGGCGGCTTCCCGGGGCCGAAGGTGGAGGACGAGTTCCGACAGGCGCCACGCGGTAGCGAGCCCGTCGTCGAGTTCGCGCTGTCGCGCCATGCGCTGCCCTCGTCCGTCCGCGTCTTCGTCGACGGCGCCGCGGTCTATCCCGTGTCGGTGGCGGGCGTCGTGCATTGGACGCTGACGGGAGCGAACGCCGTCCGCTTCACGATGGACGCGATACCGGACTACGACGCGTCGGTCGTCATCGAGTACCAGATCCCCGCTTGTCTCTGACTCAGCGCAGGATCTCTTCCACGCGCTCGGCCAGCTCGCCGTCGAACTGCGCGCCGTAGCGCAGGTCGCGCAGCTTCACGCGCACGATCCACTTCGTGGGGATCTCGCCGTGACGACGTGCGACGGGGTCGGGTTCGAGCGGCGTCCACGGCGATGCGAGCGCGGCGTCGCACAGCGCGCGCCGGGCGCGCTCGCTCTCCACGTCGCGCGGGAGCGTCACCGTGGCCTCGTGTGTCGGCCACGCGCCGGGTTCGCTCGCGACGGCGTCGCCGAGGACGGCGCGATTGGGGACGTCGACCTCGCGGCCCGACGCGTCGACGATCGTCGTGACGCGAATGCCGACCGACCGCACCACGCCGGCGACCTGCGCGACCTGTACGCGTTGCCCGACGTGGAGGCGACGCTCGAACTTCAGCACGAGCCCCGCCATGAGATCCGGCAACAGGTCGCGCGCCGACCAGAACACGATCACGAAGACGCCCAGCAGCAGCCACGGGAGCGCCGGCCCCATCCACGTCGGGACGAGCACGACGAGGAGCCAGAGCGCGAGGACCGCGATCACGATGCGCAGGACGATTCGAGCGCCCCGGTTGAGCGCGGGGAGGATGCCCTCGGCGGCGAGCCGCCGCCCGAAGCGCCGGGAGAGGCGAACGAGGAGGAACAGCACGACGATCGACGCGGCGAGCGTCCACGGGTTGCCGAGGTCGCGGATCATCTCCACAGCGCCGGAGTGCTGGATGCGTTCGACGATCGCCGCCGTCGAGCTGGTCGTCGTGCCCTTCACTGCGTCCACCCGCCTTCGACGAGCATCCGCTCGACCGTCCCCCGGAGGTGGCGGCGGATCACGAAGGTCCGCCCCGCCGGCCGCTCGAGTACGCCGAGCGCGACCATGCGCGAGAGGCGCCCCTCGGCCGCGGCCTTCGGGATGCGGAACAGCGCGGCCAGGCCGTCGGAGTCGATCCAACCCTGCCGCGCGACGAGGTAGATGATGTGGATGACCTGCTCCGGGAGTCCGCGGAGCGCGTCCATCGGCGACGGCGGCGGCTCGTCGATCGTCACCACGCGGTGGTTCTCGTCGAAGCGCCCTACCGACGCGATCCACGATGTCAACGCAACTTGCAGGATCCCGCCCGAGGCCTGGTGCAGCGAGTGGAAGAAGCGATCGCGATCGGCGTCGGTGTCATCGGGGCGG
>JAUHYN010001190.1 GCA_030426505.1 bacterium
TGTCGGGCGGCGGCTCGGGGCAGTCTTCCGCGGTGCCGTTGCAGTCTTCGTCGACGGTGTTGCCGCAGATCTCCGCGGCGCCCGGGTTGATGTTCGGGTCGCCGTCGTTGCAGTCCATCGACTCCGGGTAGCCGTCCATGTCGGCGTCGGGATCTTGCGGCGAGCTGCACGGGTCGGCGCCGGGGCGTTGGATGGTGAGCGAGTCGATCACCGACCCTCCGCCGCTCGAGTTTCCTGCGTTGGTGCGGATCGCGGAGTACTGCAGCGTGTTCCCCGCGATCGAGATCTTCATGAAGTGGTGGTCCTTCGAGCGCACGCTGGAGCCGCTCGCCCAGTCCTGGAAGTTGCCTTCGATCAGCGGGTCGAGGAACGCGCCGGAGCCGCCGGAGACCACGTACAGGCGCCCGTCGTTCGGGCCGTTGCCGTAGTTCGCGACGACCTGGCCCTGCTCGACGTCGTTCGGATCGAAGCGCAGCGGATCGAAGCGCTCGTAGATGTGGTTGTGGCTCTGGAAGACGATGTCGATGCCGGCTTGGTCGAAGCCGGGCGCGTAGAACGGGTTCTGGCCCTTCTCGTTCGGCTCGTGGCCGACCTCGATCCCGAACGCCGAGGTCTGCGTGGTGTAGACCGGGTGATGGAAGAACGCGACCTTCCACTTGTTGGGGTGCTGCGCCGCGACCGCGTTCATCCAACTCATCTGCGCCGCCCAGTCCTCGAACGTCTGCGTGCTGAGCGAGAACACGACGAGGTTGTTGTAGACGAAGTAGTAGTAGTCCTCGGTCTGCGTGACCGTGTTCGTGGGGAGCGTGAAGAGGCGGTTGTAGTTCGCGCTGTTGCCGTCGCCGGGGCCGTCGTCGTGGTTGCCGAGCGCGGGCATCATCGGGATGAGCGGGTTCACGCCGTCGGAGTCGGCGAGCCACGTCGCCCACTGCTCGATCTCCGTGCCCTCCTTCACGAGGTCGCCGCCGTTGAGGAAGAACTCCGCGCCGATCGCCATCGCCTCCATGTGGATGCTCGACCAGTTGAGCGACGGGCCGCGGCTGTCCTGCGAGCGCGCGTCGCCGAGCTGCACGAACGTGAACGGAGTGCATTGGTCGTTGGGCGCGGTCGTGAAGGTGTACTCCTGAGAGAAGTCGCCGGCGGAGCCGACGCGGTACCGGTAGGTCGTGTCGGGTTGGAGCTGGGTGATCTCGATCTCGTGGTAGTACCCGATGCCGTCGATCTGCATCGGGGCGAGCCCGGTGAGCATGTTCTCGGAGACCGCGTTGACGCCGTACTCGATCGTCGTCGGCGTGTCGTTCGGCGTGACCCACGAGACGGCCATCGTGGTCGCCGCGTCCGCGCTCGCCCAGGACAGCTTCACGGACTGCGGCGCGGCCGTCGCGGACGAGGCGCACAGGAGCGCAGGGATACAGAGGATCAGCGCGCGCATTTGTCCCACTGGGTACTCCACGAGGCCGCGCCTCGGTATCGGTTGGGTGGTTTGCGATCGCCCGGAGATCGGTGCTAACGCGGGCCCCGTGGCGACGCGGATCGACGGCCCGAGCATCATCGAAGCGGCCGGAAACAAACCCAAAATCATCGAGGAGTACTTCGGCCGTGTAAACTCCGGCGACGCGGGCGTGAGCATCGCCCAGATGCGGTCGCCGCAGGGTTGGGTCGAGCCCGGCCAGACCCCCGAGTTCGACGAGTACACCGTGGTCCTCGAGGGCGTCCTGCGCGTCGAGACCAAGGGCGAGACGTTCGACGTCGCCGCCGGTCAAGCGATCCTCACGAAGGCGGGCGAGTGGATTCGCTACAGCACGCCGATCGCGGACGCGCGCTACATCGCCGTCTGCCTCCCCGCCTTCTCTCCGGACACGGTCCACCGAGACGCCGAATGACGACGCCAGACACGACCCCGATCCCCCTCGACAAGGCGCTCGACCTGAGCGGCAAGACCGCGATCGTCACCGGCGCTTCGCGCGGCATCGGCGCCGCGATCGCCGAGCGCCTCGCGCAGGCCGGCGCGTTCGTTTACGTCGGCTTCCGCGAGCAAGCGGATGCAGCCGACGAGGTCGTCGCGCGGATCCAGGCCGCCGGCGGCGAAGCCGAGGCGCGCCGCGGCGACGTCACGAAGCGCGTCGACGTCGAGGCCCTGGTGTCGGCGGCGGGCGAGGTCGACATCGTCGTCAACAACGCCGGCACGTATCCGCTCCACGGGTTACTCGAGATGACCGACCACGACTTCGACGCGGTCGTCGCGTCGAACCTTCGGTCGGTCCACCTGATGACGCAGGTCGCGGCGAAGGTGATGAAGCCGGGTGCGTCGATCGTGAACATTGCGTCGATCGAGGCGGTCGCGCCCGCGCCCGCGCACGCGCACTACGACGCCGCGAAGGCCGCGGTCGTGATGCACACGCGCGCCGCCGCGCTGGAGCTCGGCGCGAAGGGCATCCGCGTGAACGCGGTGTCGCCGGGATTGATCTGGTACCCGGCGCTGCCCGATCTGTGGCCCGAGGGCGTGAAGCGCTACGAGGAGGCGGCGCCGCTCGGCCGGCTCGGGACCGGCGCGGACGTCGCGGACGCGGTGCTCTACCTCGCGTCGCCGATGGCGCGGTTCGTCACCGGCGCCAACCTGGTCGTGGACGGCGGTGTCCTCGCGACGCCGGCGTTCTAGAGCCTGCAGTTAGCAGCTCGTAGCTCGCAGCAAGATCGCCCGGGCGTTCGCCGAGCAGATGCGCTCGCACAGGAGCTCTTGCTGCGATCTGTCCGCTGTTCGCTGCGATCTACTCAAAACACCGCGACGAAGCCGGGCGGCAGCGCGTCGATCGGGATC
>JAUHYN010001191.1 GCA_030426505.1 bacterium
GGCGTCGACAAGATGTACCGCCCCGGCAAGGCGCACTGGCTCGTCAACACGTCGACCACCGTGCGCGAAGACGTCACGATCCTCGGCCTCGACGACTTCACGGGCGGCCGCCCCGACCCCTCGTTCGTCGCGACCCACGCGAAGGACCCCGGCTTCACGATCGGCCTGCTCCACTCCCCCGGCGGCATCGCGCCGCTCGTCGACCGCGTCGACCTCGTCCTCGGCGCCCACACCCACGGCGGCCAGATCCGCGTCCCGTTCTTCGGCGCGCTCGTCCGCCCGCCCGGCTCCGGCGACTACGACGCCGGCTGGTACGAGCGCGGCGCCACGCGCGTCTTCGTGACGCGGGGCGTCGGCACTTCGATCTACGACGTCCGCTTCAACTGCCGCCCCGAGGTCGCGATCATCGACGTGAAGCCGCGCTGAGATTTTCGGTCACGCTTCGGCCCCCTGCCGCCTAGAGGAACCAAACGGAGCTCGCGCTCCAAGGAGGCGAAATGAAGACGATGAAGAAGTGGTTCCCCTGGCTGACTCTCGGCGCCGTGCTCGCCGTCCCCGCGGTGGCGTGGGCCGCGACCACGGGGGCCTCGGGCTGCTGCCCGTTCTGCTGAGGAAGCACACGTTCGCGACGGATGGAGGCGAAGGACAGACGGCGGCTGTCGGAGACGATGGCGCGCCTGGCCGACGGCGACCGCGACGCGTTCGCGGAAGTCTACGCCTCCGTCCGTCCGCCGGTGCTCGCGCTCGCCCGTCGCCTCGTCGCGAGCGAGGCCGTGGAGGACGCCGCCCAGCTCGCGCTGATCGACGTCTTCGAGAACGCCCACGCCTTCGACCCGTCGCGCGACGCGCTGACGTGGGTCCTCGGCATCACCGCGTACAAGTGCCGGACGCTCGAGAAGAAGCGCGTCCGCCGGAGGATCGCGGGCGCACCGGACGATCACGCTCCCGCCGACGGCCCGGATCCCGAGCGCGTCGCGGAGCGCGCCGAGCTCCTCCGGATCGTCCACGACGTGCTCGGCGATCTCTCCTCGCAGGACGCCGAGGCGATCCTCGCCTCCGCCGGCCTCGTCGAGCGGCCGGACATCGCGGGCGCGACCTTCCGCAAGAGACTCGAGCGCGCGCTCGTTCGCTTCAAACGAATCTGGAGGACACGCCATGGAGTGGAATGACGACGTCGTCCGTCGCCGCGCGCGCCGCGCGTACGAGTGGGGCCGCCTGAAGCACGCCGCGCGTCGCGTGTGGCTCCCGCTCGTCCTCGTGCTCGTGAGCGAAGTCGCGTGCGGCTGCACGCCGGTCAGCTACGGCGTGATCGTCGCGTTGATCGTGACCACCGTCGTGCTCGGCTGGCGCGGCGGCGACTACGAGCGCGCGATCGCGCCCGCGACGATCGGTGGCGTCATCGCGTTCCTCGCGCCCCTCTGCGGGACCGCCGCGAGCCTGCGGCCCGACGCGCTGATCGCCGTGTGCTTCGCGGGGGGCGTCGGCGCGGGCGCGCTCCTCGCGCTGTGGGGCGTGCGGCGCGAAGTCCCGCTGCGCGGCGTGGTCGTCGCGGCGGTCGTCCACGCGACGCTCGTCGGCGCGCTCGGCTGCGCCGTCGTCGGCGTGGGCGCGCTCCTCGGCATGGGTGCTGGCCTGTTCGTCGCGGCCGCGCCCGCGTGGGTGCGCGCGCCGGCGCGTTGACCTCGGCGCCGACCGCGAGTTCGCGTCACCCGACACCTCGCCCACGAGTCGCCTGATCCCAAGGCCCCGCACATCTTCGAGACTCGCCCCGAAGATGCGAAGGGAGTCTTCGATCGCGCTCCTCCTCCTCGCGAGCTGCTTCGGCCTCCGCGCGCCGCCGCCGTGCGTCGTCGACGCCGACTGCGCCTACGAGCGGATCTGCGTGCAGCGCGTCTGCACCGATCCTCCTCCGCCGTGCGTCGAAGACTGCGAAGACGAGCCGCCGCCCCCCGGCTGCGCCGACGACAGCGACTGCGCCCGCGGCGAGCGCTGCGATCTCACCACCTTCACCTGCATCGACGCCGCCCGCACCGACGCGTGCCTCGCCGACCGAGACTGCGCGCCGCCCACCACGATCTGCGTCGCGCAGATGTGTGTCTCCGGCTGCCTCGCCGATCCCTGCGAGCTGGGACTCGTGTGCAACGATCAGACGGGCCACTGCATCCCCGCCGACGCCTGCCCCGCCGACCGCCTCGAACCCAACGACGCGTCCAGCGAAGCCGCGACCGTCGCCGCCCTCGAGGGCGCGCTCCGCGCGTGCGACGACGCCGACTTCTTCCGCCTCGAGCTCGCCGCCGGCGACGAGGCGCGCGTGCAGATCGACTACGACACGTCGGAGGGCCGCGTCGGCCTCGCGCTCGCCGGGGAGTCCGTCCCCGTCATGACTTCACCCGGCCTCGCCTCGTTCGACTTCGTCGCGCCGCGCGACGACACGTACGCCGTGCGCGTCGTGCTCGAAGAGGAGCTCGGCGCCGAACCGGGTGCGCCGTACAACCTCCTCACCCAGGTCACGTGGGGCGCCTGCGCCGACGACACCGAGGAACCCAACGACACCCCGGCCGAAGCGACGCGCGTGGAGCCCGGCCGCTACTCGGACCTCGCGCAGTGCGAGGGTGACGATGACTTCTTCGCGGTCACCGCCTCCGCGGACGACACGCTCCAGGTCGCGCTCGACTTCGCGCACGCCGAAGCCGATCTCGCGCTCGAGCTGTTCGATCCCACCGGCGCCGTCGTCGCCGAGTCGGACTCGGACACCGACGGCGAAGCCGTCACGCACACGGTCGTGACCGCCGGCGACCACGTCGTCCGCGTCCA
>JAUHYN010001192.1 GCA_030426505.1 bacterium
CGCCGCGCCTCCACCGTCGGCGCTCGCGGAGCGCGCGCTGCTGCAGCAACGGCTCATCCAACGGCTGCAGACGATCGTGAACAACTCGGTCGCCCGCGTCGCGCAGGCCGTCGACGCGAACGACACGACGTTCCTCGGTCGCTACCTCAACGGCGGCCGGCTCACGCAACTCACGAACCCGAACAGCAGCTTCAGAGCGGCCGCGTTTGGATACGCGGTGGAGGCGCGCGTACGGCGCGCGATCTACCACGACCCCGTGCTGCGCCAGCACATCGACCCGCGCCTCACCGACTCCGGGTACCTCGGTACACGCGAGGTCGTCGGCTCGGGGACGCGGCGCGGCTACGCCGATCTCCTCGGGCTCCGCGAAGGCGCGTTCGGGCAGATCGTCATCGACATCACGACCCAGGCCGACGTCGGCGCCCACTTCGCGCGCCTCTACCTCGAGAAGGGGTTGGTCATCGCCTACAGCCGTCCGAGCTCGCTCGGCTTCTGACGGTTCGAGTCCGAGCAGAGAGAGAAGCCCATCATGCACAGCAGCCCCGAGACCCTCGTCGGCATCGTCCGCGACGCGCGTACCCACCAAGCGATCGAACACGTCCGCGTCGAGGCGTGGTCGCGGCACAAGGGCGCGAGCCTCTTGGTCGGCTCGTCCGCGACCGACGCCAAGGGCGCGTTCGCGATCCGGCTCCGTGGCGAAGCCGACGCCGTCACGTTCGTCGTGCATCGCGCCGGCGAAGTCATCGCCGACACCGAAGCCACGCCGACGCCCGTCCCCTGCTCGGGCCGCGAGATCGTCATCGAGGTCGACGACGCTCCGCTCTCGGAGCTCTACCTGAGAGGGCGCGTCGTCGACGTCGACGTCGACGTGCCGATCCCGGGCCTGCGCGTCGAGGTGTGGCAAGTCGGGCGCCGCCGGCACCACCACGTGACGAGCGTCGTCACCGGCCGCGACGGAAAGTTCTACGCGCAGCTCGACGACCTCCTGGATCCGTCGAAGCACGACGCGACGCCGCGCGTCTTCTTCCGAGTCTTCCGCAACCTCGAGCTCGTCCTCACCACGGAGCGACACCCCTGCGGCATCGACGAACGCGAGTTCGAGCTCCGCGTCGCGTTCCCCTCCGACTGCGAACCCGAGCCGCCCACGCTCACCGAAGCGCAGCGCGCCGCGCTCGCGGAGCGCGCAGATCAGACGTTCAGCCGCGTGGCGAAGGAGCTCCCCGAGCTGGGCGCGGCGCTCACCCGCGTCGCGGAGCACGACCTCCAGATCGCCGTGCGTCGGAGATTCGCCGACGCGAGCGCCGAGCTGCGCTACTTCGTCGCAGACCTCGACGCCCCGCCCACCGGCGTCTCCGTCGTCGACGCGATCCGTGCCGCGCTCCCCGCGAGCGCGCTCTCCGAGGCCGCGCGCGCCGACGCGAACACCCGACTCGCCGCGTGGAGCGGACCGACCACGGTGGAAGAGACGCTCCGCGTCCACGAGACCCTCGCGACGAACCCGGTGGTCTCCGAAGTCTTGGAGGGTGACCGGCGCGACGCGCTCGCGAGCGTCGGTGGCGTCGACCGCGCGAAGGTCGAAGCCGTCGCGCGGCGGCTGCCGCTCGACGAGCTCTCCCCGCAGCGCATGAAGACACTCGTGGACGCGGGTGTCATCGACGCGCCCGCCGCGCGCGCCATCGGAGCGTCCTCGGACTTCCTCCGCCTCGCGAAGGGCTCGGCGCCGCTCGCCGCCGCACTCGCGAACCGGACGAACGCGCGACTGAGCGACCTCGCCTCGCTGTCCCCCGACGACTGGCGCGAGGTCGTCGCCGCCGCCTCGCCCCACGCGACCCCGGACGCGATCGCGGCCCGCGCGCGCGAGCTCGATCTCACGGTGCAGGCCCGCTTCCCGTCCGACGCCTTCCGCACCCGCCTCCGCCGCGACCGCCCGGACGACACGAACCAACTCGACGCGCTCTACCCCGGCCTCGGCCTCGCCCAGCTCGCGAACGACCCCGACGAGCAGCAGCGACGCATCGCGCTCGTCGACCGCTTCCACACGCAGAACGACGGCGCGCGCTACCTCGAGAAGTCGTTCGTGGACGCCGCTGAGGTGGAGCGCTTCGACTGGAGCGGCTTCTCGGAGGACGACCGTCGCCGCACGCTCGATCTCCTCAAGGCGGACCGTCGCATCGCGCGCGTCGCGCAGAACGTCGAGGAGGCCCGGACGATCCTCGCCGCCGGCTATCACCACGCGACCGGGATCGTGAACAGCGGCTTCGACGACTTCCGTGCGCGCACCGGATTCGCCGACGAGGACGCCGGACGCCTATTCCGGAACGCCCGCCGCATCACCAACGAAGCCGTCGGCCGCTTCGGGATCCTCGCCGACTACCAGCTCGGCGGCCTGGAGAAGATGCTCGGCGACAACGTCTCGCTCGAGCTGCGGAGCTTCGTGCAGAGCCTCGAAGGGATCTCGGAGCTCTTCGGCAGCACCGGCTACTGCAAGTGCCGCCACTGCCAATCGATCATGAGTCCGGCGGCGTACTTCGTCGACCTCATGGTGTTCCTCGAGACCCACGCGCTCGGCGTGTTCGGTGCGTGGCCGAGCGAACACGTGCTCCACCCGCGCAACCGCCGCCCGGATCTGTGGGAGTCACTGCCGCTGACCTGCGCGAGCACCGACGAGCGCCTCCCGTACCTCGCGATCGTCCTCGAGGTCCTCGAGGCCCACATGGTCCGCATCCCCGAGATCGCCGGTGTCAAGGTCGAGATCGAGGACCAACACGCGGCCTAAACCCGTCGTCTTCTCGGTCGGAGCTTCCGCGGGTCAG
>JAUHYN010000074.1 GCA_030426505.1 bacterium
CGTGGACGAGCTCACGCGGGTCGCGAACGAGACGCGCGTGTTCGAGCGGATCGTGGAGGTCGAGGTCGCGCCGAATCGCCGCCTCGACGGGACGTCAGCCGACACGTTCCCGTACGTCGCGTTCCTGGTGGAGGGCGCGGAGGACATCCCGCAGCGCGGCACGACGTTCGTGATGCCGACCGAGCAGCCGCAGGTCGTCGTCATCCCGATCGGCAACCCCGCGATGGTGCCGGTGACGTTCCGCGTGGACGCGGGCTCGTCGTTCGTCTCGGCCAACGGCGCGACGCGCGGTCACTACCCGGGCGAAGGCATCTTCCTCACGGGTGAGTTGCCGAGCGCGGAGGACGGCCTCGGCCGCCTCGCCGCCGACGCGTTCACCGGCGGCGAGCGCGCGACGCTCGAGATGAGGGAGCGCTCCGACGCGCCGGGTGTGTTCGAGAAGACGATCTTCCTCCCGAAGAATCGCCCGTACGGGTGGAAGGTCGTGCGCTGCCCGAGCGGGCGCGGCTGCGCGGAGTTGAATCGCCACGTGGTGTCGTCCGGGCGCGCGTTCCCGACGGTGATGAAGAACCTCGTCACCGTGAACCAGGACGCCGCGCAGCTCGACAGCGTGCGCGTCGTGGATCCGACGAACCTCGCGGCGGTGCCCCTCCCCGGCGGCGGCACCGAGGACTACTCGGGCGCGCGGGTGTCGTTGGACGGGACGGAGAGCGAGAGCACGAGCGTGCTGTTCAAGCAGGAGGCGCCGGACCTCGTGGTGACGGTCGGTGAGGAGCCGGTGTTCACGCCGATCTACGTGGTCGGCACGTGGCGCGACGTGAACATCCCGGACACGCCGGAGCAGATCATCGCGGCGGGCGGCACGCTGGAGCTGTCGCCGTACGACTACGACGACGGGACGCAGGGGCGCGTCCCGTTGGTGCGCGACCTCGAGCTCCCGGCCGACCCGCCCTGAGGCGGATCGCGCTCCTCGATCGCGACTAACGCCTCCATCTGCGCGAGCACGTCCTCGACGCGCGTCCGCGTGTCCTCGTCGGCGTCCGCGCCGCGGACGAAGCGGAGCACCGTGAGTTGGGCGAGCGTCTCCTCGAGGAGCGCGAGGCCGTCGTCCACTTCCGCGGTGGCCTTGCGCGCGATCGGTTCGAGGCGCTCCGCGAGCCCCTCGCGCGCGCCCTCCGCCGCGCGCGCGACCTCGGCGCGACGCGCCTCGGCGACTTCGAGGCGACGCACGTAGGCGCGCATCACTTCTGCGCCCGAGAGGTCGACGTGGCGCCAGGCGTCGTCGAGCTCTTCGGCGAGGCGCGACAAGCGCGCGGCGCGATCGGAGTCGCGCGAGGGCGCGCTCGCGAAGAACACGATGGGGACGAGGAACGGCCACAGCGCGACCATCGCGGCGACCTCCCCCGCCGACGGCGCGCGGCTGCGGACGAGCGCCGCGCCTGCGCCGCACCCCACGACGAAGTACACGACGGCGACGATGCCCATACTCATGACACCAGCGCGTCGAAGCCCCACAGCGCGAGGGCGACGTTGGAGGCGATGATCACCGAAGCGACGCGCGCGAGGGCGCCGACGCGCGCGAGCTCGTCCTCGTCGAGGGCGGCGCCCTTCGCGTCGATCGCGAAGAGGACCAGCGTGGAGTGCAGGCGGAAGCCGGCCGCGAGCCCCGCGAGGACGAACACGCCGACGAGGCTCACCGGTCCGAGCCACTCGCGATCCACGGAGAGCAGGAACCACGGCGCGAACGACGCGGCGACGAGCACCATCGCCCCGGCGGCCGTACTGCACAGCAGGACGACGACGAGGCGCGCGATCGGGACGCGCGCGGCGACCACGATCGCGGTGGCGTAGATCGGTCCGATCGAGGCGGCGAGCGCGAGGAGCAGGTTCGCGACGAGGAGCCCCGCGCTGCGCGCGACGACGAGCGCCTCGCCGCGCACCACCACGAACGCGAGCACGATCGCGCAGGCCGCGAGCGCCGACAGCGACGCCACGACGACCCGCTGCACGTCGGCGGTCGTCGACATCCGCGCGAGGACCGCGCGGGGGTCGCGCAGGATCGTGAGGAGCAGCGGCGGCGTGCGGCGGCGAGGCTTCAGCGGCGCGGCGGGCTCGACCGCGCCGAGGAACGGCGACGTGGGCTCGACGAGGCGGCGCGGCGCGAGCGAAGAGGTGACGCGCGACGTCGACCGGCGATCCTCCCTCGCGGGGGCGGTCGATGGCGCGGCCTCGCTCGACGGGGCGCGCTCCGCGGTCGGCGCGGCGGCGGGCGCCCGCGTATCGGAGCTCGACGCCGATGACGCTCCGTCGTCGGCGTGCGCCACCTCGCGGCGAGCCGACTTCGCCCCCGCCGGTTCGAGCGCGGGCGAATGAGGAACGGTGGACGGAGAGAGGGTGTCGGTGGGGGTCGTCATGGTGGGCCTCGCTCTCAGTGCGCCGCGGCGCGGAACAGGGTGGCGGCGACGATCAAGACGAGCGCGCCGTCGGTGAGGATTCGCGCCGCGCGGCGCGCGTCGAAGGCGAGCGCGATGCGTCGGAACGCGACCGCGAACGTGACCATCGCGAGCGCGGGCGGCAGTGCGCTCACCGCGTGCGCGGCGTGGGTCTGATCCATGACGACGAAATAGGCGACGAGCGGGAGCGCGGCCGTCACGACCACGCCGCTCACGACCAGCGCGGTCGAAGTGGCGGCGAGGAGCGTCGACGCGTCGAGCTCTGCGTCGAGGTAGGTGAACAGGAGCATCAGGCTGGGGAGGACGATCGCGATCGCCTCGAGGCCGCCGACCGTATAGGCGAGCGGCGCGCGCTCGAGGGCTTCGCCGACTCCGTGGGTGAGCGCCGCGCCCGCGAGGACGGCGGCGACGATCATCGCCGCGCCGCAGAGCCCGAGCGCGACGACTTTGGGGGCGCGCTCGTCGGCGAGGCGCGCTGCGGAGCGCGCCGGGGTGTCGAGTAACGCGAAGAGGGGGGACAGCGTGGATGGGTTGGCCATGGGGCCCCGCCTTCGCAATCGGCGTGCCCGCACTCTCGTGCGCGAATCGGTCTTCGACCGGGTAGCGCGTTACCCAGTGTCGTCAGTCGATGCGCACGTCTTCCTTGATGTCGTGTTCGTGGATCTTGTTGAAGAGCGTCTTGTAGCTGATGCCGAGCATCCGCGCGGCGGCGGCTTTGTTGCCGCCCGCGTGACGGAGCGCATGCACGACCGCCTTCCGCTCCGCGGCGCGCACGGCCTGACGAATGGTCTGCACCGCCGGCTCCGGCTCGTCCGCGGGGGCCTCTTCGATCGGCGCGGTGCGCTTCGGGGTGTGCGCCGCCCACGCCGAGAAGTCGAACGCGCCGAGGATCACCGCGCGCTCCACGAAGTTCTCGAGCTCCCGCACGTTACCCGGCCAAGCGTGACTAGAAAGGCGCGCGAGCGTCGCGTCGTCGAGGGCGGGCGCGTCGAGCCCATGGTGCGACGCGTGCTTCGCGAGGAAGTGATCCACGAGGCCCGGGATGTCCTGCCGGCGCTCGCGAAGAGGCGGGAGCCGAATCGGCACCACGTTGAGGCGGTGGAACAGGTCGAGCCGGAAGCCGCCGGACTCGACCAGCTGCGGCATGTCGCGGTGGGTCGCGGCCACGACGCGGACGTCGACGGCCACCGGCGCGCGCCCGCCCACGCGCGTGATCTCGCGCTCCTGCAACACGCGCAGCAGGCGTGACTGGGCGTCGAGCGGCATGTCTCCGATCTCGTCGAGGAACAGCGTCCCTCCGTTCGCCGACTCGATCAGGCCCTTCTTCTGCGCGTGTGCGCCCGTGAACGCGCCGCGCTCGAAGCCGAACAGCTCGGACTCGATCAACGTCGGCGCGATCGCGGAGCAATCGATCGACACGAACGGCGCGTCCAGGCGCGGCGAGCTGTCGTGCAGCGCGCGCGCGACGAGCTCCTTGCCGGTGCCGGACTCGCCCTGGATCAATACGGTCGCGTCGAGCGCCGCCACGCGGCGGAGCAGGCGCACCACATCGGCGAGCCCGCCCGACGCACCGATCAACGCGCGCGAGACCTCCGACTCCTCGATCGTCCCCGCGCACTGCGCGACCTCTTCGAGGCGGCGCCCCGCCGCGAGCGCCGCCGCGACCGCGCCGCGTAGCCGCTCGTTGTCGAAGGGCTTCACGAGGAAGTCGGAAGCGCCCGCGCGCATCGCCTGGACCGCGCGATCCACGGTCCCGAACGCGGTGATCACGATGGCCGGAGTCACGGAGCCCTCCTCGCGCAGGGCGTCGAGGAAGTTGAGGCCGTCGCCATCCGGGAGCTTCACGTCGAGTAGCACGAGGCTCGGGACGCGCCGCTCGAGGAACGCGCTCGCCGCCGCGAGGTCCTCCGCGACGTGGACCTCGAGGCCGTCGCGCTCGAGGACGTCGCGGATCAACTCGCGGACGTTCGGTTCGTCCTCCACGATCAACACGTCGTCGCGTTCGGTCACGGCCGTCCCTCCTCGTCGGCGCTCGCGCCGTCGGGCGCGAGGTCCAGCACGATGCGGGCCACTGCGCCGCGGCGGTCCTCGCGCGACGCGAGCGTGAGCGTCCCGCCCGCGGCTTCGACCGCCGAGCGCGCGATCGCGAGGCCGAGGCCGGTGCCCGCCTCCTTGGTCGTGAAGAACGCGCCGAAGACGCGCTCCTCGCTCTCCGCTCGTAGCCCTGGCCCCTCGTCGCGCACTTCGACGATCGCGTGGGTCCCGTTCCGCACCGTCGTCACGTCGACCCGCGCGCCGCCGTTCTCGAGCATGGCCTCGGCCGCGTTCTTCATGAGGTTGAGGAGCGCGCCGCGGATCTCGTCGGCGTCGCCCATCACGCGCTCGATGCGCGGGTCGAGCTTGCACACCAGGTTGGACAGTCCGGGCTCCCCTTCGGCGACGGCGGCGGCCTCGGCGACCACGTCGTTGAGCACCATCGTGGAGTCGCGGGACACCGTCTCCTTGTCACCGCGCGCGATCGCGAGGAGCGCTTGGATGCGTTGGTCGATGCGATCGGTCTCCGCCTGGATGATGCCGAGCCCCTTCTCGAACTGCGCGCGCTCGGCGTCGTCGACGGCGGCGAGGCGCCCGCGCAACATCTGGGCGTAGCCGCGGATCGGCGCGAGCGGGTTCTTGATCTCGTGCGCGACCGACGCCGCGAGCTCCCCCGCGATCGCGAGCTTCTCCACGCGTTCCAAACGCCGCCGCATCGCGCGCACCTCCCCGTGCGACGCCACCAGCGCCTGCTCCATGCGACGCCGCGAAGGGAAGAGCGCGTACTCGACGCGCTGGGCCACGCGATCGCCGAACACCATGAACGTCGCCGCCGCCCCCAACGCGACAGCGACCGTCACCGAGACCACGACGATGTCGACCTGGTAGCCGAGCTGCGCGTAAGCGATCGACGCGGCGAGCGCGATCAGGATCGACATCCCGGCGTACGTGACCGCGCGCGAGAAGAGGACATGCACCGGGACGCGCCCGAGCAACACGTGGACCAACGCGAGGACCTCGGCGAGCAGGACCACGAACAACATCACGTCCACGAACGCGCGCGACGTGAGCGCGGCGAACGCGAAGAACCCGACGAACAAGACGCCCGTGCCCACGGTCGCGGCGAGCGACCACCGCACGAGGCGCGCGTCGCCCGTTCGCCAGGACAACGCCTGCGCGACGAAGTGCGACACCACGAATGCGAGCGCGACGACGCGCCCGCCGAACCGCACCACGGAGATCTCGTAGCGATCCGAGAACACGGCCACGACCACCGCGACCCCCGCCACGGCCGCGCCGACCCCGGCGGCGATCGCGACGAGGCGACGCCGTGGGGCCAGGTCCGCCAACGCGTCGAGCGCGAAGCCGGCGGCGGCGCAGATCCCCCCCACCGTGCCGACGACCTGCATCGTATCCAGGGCGTCCGGGTTGAAGACCGAGACGAACCAGGCGAGTGCCCACACGCCGACCCCGGCGGGGCCGAGGAAGAAGAACCGCCGGCCCCGTTCCCTCAGGCCGACCGTGAGCGCGTACCCCGCGACGAGCAGGTTCAGCGCCGCGACGACGAGCGGGGTGACCGCCGACGCGATGAGCTCCCAAGACACGGGCGACCCAGATCGTACACGAATCGTTGGCAGCGGAGCAGGATTGGACTATCAGGCCGCCATGTCCCTCCCCGTCCTCGCGCTCCGGAGCGCGATCGGTGGCGTCCTCATGGGCCTCGCCAACCTCGTGCCCGGCATCAGCGGCGGCACGATGCTCCTCGCGGCGGGTGTGTACCCCCGGTTCATCCAGGCGATCGCCGACCTCAGCACGCTGAAGTTCAAGAAGGAGTCCCTCGTCGTCCTCGGCGTCGTCGTGGTGATGGTCCTCGTGTCGATCGTCGCGTTCGCGGGCCCGGTGAAGACGCTCGTCGTCGAGCACCGGTGGGTCATGTACAGCATCTTCATCGGCCTCACGCTCGGCGGCGTGCCGGTGGTGTGGGCGATGGCCAAACCCGCCACGCCGCAGCTGTGGATGGGCGCCGCGGGCGGGTTCATCGCGATGGCGTTGATCGCCCTCGCCCAGTCCTCCGGCGCGACCAGCGACGGCGAGAGCGAGGGCGTCGTGCTGATGTTCGTCGCGGGCGTCGCGGGCGCGAGCGCGATGATCCTGCCCGGGATCAGCGGCGGCTACCTGCTCCTCGTGCTCGGCGTCTACGTCCCGATCCTGGGCGGCATCGACGCCCTCAAGAACGCGCTGAAGGCCGGCGACATCGACGCCGCCATGGGGCCGGGCCTGTCGATCGTCCTCCCCGTCGGGCTCGGCGTCGTCATCGGCGTCCTCGTGGTGAGCAACCTCCTCAAGGTGCTCCTCGCCAAGTTCGAGAAGCCTACGCTCGGCGCGCTGCTCGGCTTCCTGGTCGGCGCGGTCGTCGGTCTGTGGCCGTTCCAGCAGGGCGTCGCGCCGAAGCTCGGAGACACGTTCAAGGGCCGCGTCGTGACGGAAGAGGTCCTCGCGAAGCTGACGCCCGACAAGTACCCGACGGAGACTTTCGACCCGACCGTGGGTCAGATCCTCGGATCGATCGCGCTGATCGCCGTTGGCTTCGCGGTCACCGCGCTCATCGCGCGCTTCGGCGCCGAGAAGAAGTCCGCCGCCTCATAGCGCCAGCGTCCCCTTCAGGATCTCGTGGTAGAACGCGACGGTCTTCGCGTAGTCCTCGACCGCGATGCGCTCGTTCGTCCCGTGGATGCGCGCGAGGTCTTCGCCCTCCATTCGATTGAATAGAAAGCGGTACACGTTCTTCGTGAGCCCCGTGAAGTAACGCGAGTCGGTCGCGCCCACCACGAGGTACGGCGCGACCACCATGCCCTCCTGCTGCGCCACCGCGAGGACCGTTCGCTCGATGAGCGCGAAGCCCGGGCCGTCCACGTCGGAGGTCGGCGAAGGGTCCGTCCCGAACGCCTCGCCGTCGCGGAGCACCTCGACCTTCACGCGCGCGTCCGCGACCTTCTCCGTCACCGCCGTCTGCACGGTCTGCACCGTCTCGCCCGGGTAGATGCGGAAGTTCACGATCGCCTTCGCCTCGGTGGGCAGGACGTTCGCCTTCACGCCGCCCTCGATCATCGTCACGGCGGTCGTCGTGCGGATCGACGCCGACATCGCAGGCTTGCTCGACAGCACCGAAGTGATCACCGGCCCGAACAACCACAGATTGGCGAACGGGACGCGGCGAACGAACGGCATCTTCGGCGCGACGTACGAGAAGAAGCGCCCGGAGTACCGCAGCGTCGGCTCGAACGGCTCGGCCTCCAACCGCGTCACCGCGGCGCTCAGGATCCCGCTCGCCGTGTGGCTCGGCGGCATCGACGAGTGCCCCCCGGTCACCTCGACCGTCAGCTCGAGCGAGACGTAGCCCTTCTCCGCGATGCCGACCATCGCGATCGGCTCCTCGACGCCGGGCACGACGCCGCGAACGATCGCCCCACCCTCGTCGAGCACGAGCTCGAGCGTCACGCCGCGCGACCCGAGGCGCTCGGCGATCGCCTTCGCGCCGCCCTTGCCGCCGACCTCTTCGTCGTGTCCGAACGCAAAGTAGATCGTGCGCTTCGGCTGGAAGTTCGCCGCGACCAGGAGCTCGGCCGCCTCCATCAGGCCGGTCACGCCCGACTTCACGTCGAGCGTGCCGCGCCCCCACACGTACCCATCGGCGATCGCACCCGAGAACGGCGGGTGGACCCAGTCGTCCTGGGTCCCGGGATCGACGGGCACGACGTCGAGGTGCGCCATCATGAGGACGGCGGGGAGCGCGGGGTCGGACCCGCGCCAGGTGTAGAGCAGGCTGAGGTCGTTCACCACCTCGCGCTCGAGCACGCCGTGGGCCCTGGGGAAGTTCTCCTCGAGGTAGGCGTGCAGACCGAGGAACGCGTCCTCATCGATGCGCGCGGGGTCCTGGTGGCTGATGGTCGGGATGCGGATCGCGCCGGCGAGGCGCGCGGCGGCGGAAGACGTGTCGACGGCCACGCTCGGCGCCGGGGGGATCGGCTGCGGGACCGGGCGGTACATCGCGGTCCTCACCAGGAGGGCGGCGATCAACGCGATCAGGAGGACCCCGAACAGCCGCGCGGCGCGCTTCATCGACGCACGGAATCCCGCCGATCGGCGGTCGAGTCAACGCGCGGAGGTCGTCACGCGTCCGACATGGGGTTTCGGGCGAACGTCGGGACGGGCATCCCGCGGCTTGTAACGCGTGCCAGCGGTCCGTTAGCGTGAATTCCGGAACGTAGTCCGATGCGTGGTCCCTCTGCGATTCCTTTCGTGCTGACCGGTCTCCTCGCGCTCGCCGGGTGCATGGGGAAGATCGGCGAGCAGCCGTTCGTCGAGGGCAAGGCGGAGCGGGAGCGGCCCCCGGCGCCGCCCAAGTGCGACGACCCGGGTATCAAACCGAGCGACGTCCCGCTGCGGCGCATCACCGACCGACAGTATGGCAACACCATCGACGCGGTCTTCGAGGGGCGCATCGCGCCGAGCGATCAGTTCCCGCACACGATCGACTACGCCGGTTACTCGACGGCCCCCGAGGCGAACGTCGTCTCGCAGCTCGGCGCCGAAGAGATCATGCGCGCGGCGGAGGACGTCGCCGCGCAGACGGTGACGCGCCTGCCCGAGCTCCTCCCCTGTGCACCGAATGCGGACGAGGCGTGCGCGCGGCAGTTCGTGCTCGACTTCGGTCGCCGCGTGTTCCGGCGCCCGGTCCGCAGCGACGAAGAAGCGCTGCTCCTCGGGCTCTACCGCACCGTCATCGTCGACACGCCCTTCCGCGAGAGCATCGCGGTGGTGCTCACGGCGATGCTGCAGATGCCGGGCTTTCTGTACCTGGTCGAAGAGGGCCGCGCGAACGTGGAGATCGAGCCTGGTATCATTCCACTCAGTGGATTCGAGATCGCCAGCCGCCTCTCCTTCCTGTTCACCGATGGCCCGCCGGACGCGGAGTTGATGGCGGCCGCGGAGAGCGGCGCGCTGGATACGCCGCAAGGGATCGAAGCGCAGGCGCGGCGCCTCCTCGGCCGCCCCGAAGCGCTCCGGGCGGTGAGTAGCTTCTCGCGCGAGTGGATGGACATCGATCGCTTCGGCATCAGCGACAAGGACACCTCCGTGTTCGGCGAGTACGACGAAGCGCTCGCCGCCGCGCTGTCGGAGGAGGTCGACCGCTACGTCGAGCACGTGATGCGTGACCTCGGCGGCTCGTTCTCGGCGCTGATGACCGCGCAGACGGCGGTCGTGAACCGCCCGCTCGCGCAGCTGTACGGGCTGGGCGATCAGGTGAGCAGCGGACCGGACGACTGGCAGATCGTCTCGCTCGATCGCGCGCAGCGGTCCGGTGTGTTGACCCGCGCGGGTGTCGTCGCGAGTCACGCGCACGGCGCAGCGACGTCGCCGGTGTTGCGGGGCAAGCTCGTGCGGACGCGCTTTCTCTGCAATGACCTCCCGGCGCCACCGCCCGGCGCTCAGACGAACGTCCCCGAGTTCCCGCCGAACGCGACGGAGCGTGACAAGGCGGCGATCATGGTGGCGTCCGAGGACTGCGGAGGCTGTCACCTGTTGCTGAACCCGATCGGGATCGGCTTCGAGAACTACGACGCCCTCGGGCGCTGGCGAGACCAGCTCGAGGACGGGCGCGCGATCGACGCGACGGGCGTGGTCGAAGGGAGCGCGATCGGCGGCTTCGACGGCGTCGCGGATCTGGGCATGGCGCTCTCGGAGAGCTCCGCGGTCCACGCGTGTTACTCGCGGCAGTGGTTCCGGTACGCGTTCGGTCGCCAGGAGGGCCTGCAGGATCGCTGCACGGTCGAAGCGGTCCAGACGCGGTTCACGGAGTCGGGGCTCAGTGTCCCCGAGCTCCTGGTCCAGCTCACGAAGTCGGACGCCTTCCGGTACCGGCGCACCGTCGAGATGCAGAACCGCATCCCCTGATTCGAATCCGGGGCGAAACCGTCCTATCCTCCGGTCGTGCAACACCGTCGCCGGGGCCACCTCTACGCCAGCACGTTCGCTCTCACGCTCTTCGCATCGGCGCTCGCCTGTTCGGGCGGGACGATCGGCATGTCCGATGACGACGACGACACGCCGGTCCGCGACGGTGGCCCGGCGCGCGACGGTGGATTCGTCGAGCGCCGCGACGGCGGCGTCGATCGCGACGCCTCCACGAACCCGCCGCTCGCGTCACTCCGCGTACGGCTCGGGGCGCGCGACATGCTCGAGCGCGCCGAAGCGGTCGACCTCGGCAAGCGCTTCATCGGCGAGCGCGAGGCCGCGACGCCCTTCACGATCCACAACGAGAGCCCGAACCCGATCGAGCTGAACGCGACGACGCCAGTGAGCCTCGCCGGCGACAGCGGCGAGTATCGGATCACGGACCCGACGAGCACGACGATCGCACCGGGCGGGACCGCGGAGTTCACGGTCGAGTTCGCGCCCACCCTCCCCGGCCGCAGCGAAGTCGTCGTGCGCGTCCACCACGCGGACGGCGCGATCGGGCCGAGCGCGTTCCGGCTCCAGGGCTACGGACACCCGACCGGCGGCACGCCGCTGTTCCTCGGCGGCGGCGGCGCGTACTACCGGTTGCGCACGACGAGCGGCGAACCCGGCACGTGGTCGACGCAGACCGACCGCCTCGACGAGACGCTGTGTAACGGACTCGGCCCGGACCACCCGCGGGACCTGATTCGAGGGTTCGGGTACGGCGACGGCACCTTCGTCGTCGCGGGCGGCTCGTGCGAAGGGATGCTCGGGATGTCGCGCGACGGCGTCACGTGGACCACGCAGATCCACCCGCCGCCGTACGCCGGCTTCTACTCGGACGCGGCGTGGCTCGACGGCGTGTTCGTCGCGGTCGGCGGCCTCGGCGGGCGCGCGGTGTCGCGCGATCGCGCGGCGAGCTGGACGGAGGTCGGCGACTACAGCAAGTGCCACCTGCGTCGCGTCGCCGCGGGCAACGGGCGCTTCGTGGCGGTCGGCAACGAGATCGAAGCGGGCTGCTCGTCGATGAGTACCGACGGCGAGACGTGGACGCAGATCGCGACGGAGGGCGACCGCCTCGAAGGCGTCGTCTTCGGCAACGGCGTGTTCGTCGCGATCGGACCGACACGCTGCGTGTGGTCGGAGAACGGCACGTCGTGGCTGCCGTGCGACTCGAACGCGCAGTTCGGCTACAAGATCTCGTTCGTGAACGGCGAGTTCGTGGTGTTCGGCGGGTCCGGGATCTCGCGCTCGGTCGACGGCGCGACGTGGCGGACGATCAGCGGCCCGTGGCTCGAAGGCATCGCGTACGGTCAGGGGCGCTACGTCGGCGTGGGTGTCGGCCAGCGCGGCTACGGCACGTCACTCGATTCGCTCCAGCTCGAAGACGTCTCGGGCGACGTCGGCGACTGGTTGTTCGGCCACGCCTACCCCTGAGCGCCGACGATCCGCGCTTCGGGCACGAGCGCGACCCCGAAGACCTCCCGCACCCTCCGCTGGATCTCGTCCGCGAGCGCGAGGAGCTCGGCGGTCGTGCCGTCCCCGAGGTTGATCAACGCGAGCGTGTGGCGCGTGGAGACGCCGACGCCGCCGCGCCGCGTCCCCTTCTTCACGCCCGCGTTGTCGATCAGCCAGGCCGCCGAGAGCTTCGTGTACCCCGCGCCGGCCGGGTAGCGCGGGGCGTCGGGGTGGCCGGCGGCGATGCGCTCCGCGACGGCGTCGGTCACGATCGGGTTGGTGAAGAACGAGCCGACGCTCCTGTGGTTCTCGTCCGCGGGGTCGATCACCATCGACTTCTTCCGGCGGAGCGCGAGGACGGCGTCCTTCACGGAGGCGAGCGTGACCGGCGCGTCGGCGACGGAGCGCTCCAGCTCCGAGTAGCGAACGGTCGGGGCGCCGCCGGGGCGGAGTCGGAGCGTCACTTCGAGGACCACGTAGCGCCCGGACGTTCGTTTGAATAGACTGTCGCGGTAGTCGAAGCCGCACCCCTCGTTGTCGAAGGTGACGATCGCGTCGCGCTCGCGGTCGTAGACCCGAACGCGCTCGACGACCTCACGGACCTCCTGTCCGTAGGCGCCGACGTTCTGGATGGGCGTGGCGCCGGCGGAGCCCGGGATGCCGGCGAGGCACTCCACTCCGGCGAAGCCGCGCGCGACGGCGCGCTCGACGAAGGGCCACCACTCGACGCCCGCCCCGACGGTGGCGGTCCCGTCGTCGTCGAGGCGCTCGTGGTCCAGGGCGACGCGCAGGACGAGCCCGTCGAAGCCGGCGTCCGCGAAGACCACGTTGGAGCCGCCCCCGAGGATGAAGATGTCCACGCCGCGGCGGTCCGCTTCGCGCACTGCGTCGATCAGGGCGGCCTCGGTCGGGGGCGCGCCGTACCAGCGGGCGGGGCCGCCGAGCCCGATCGTCGTGAGCGGCGCGAGGGGTCGCGACTGCGCCCAGGGCCAAGGCGGCGACGTCATGCGTCACGCACGCTACCACGGCCGTCGCACCGATCACGGGCTTGACGGCGCCGGGCCGAGGTGGAACCAAGTCGAGCCATGCTGCGCCCTGGTTCTGCCTCCTGTCTGCTCTTGCTCATGGCGGTCGCCTGCTCGTCCGGCGACGACGACGACATCGTGATGATTCGTGACGGCGGCGTCCGCGACGGCGGCGTCCGGGACGCGGGCTTGGACGCGGGGGTCGCGCAGGTCGACTTCCGCAGCCTGACGGCCACGTTCGCGACGCAGGGGTGCATGGTCCCGTGCGTCATCGCGAACTACCAGCTCAACATCATCCTCGGGAACGTGTCAGAGGTCTTCAAGATCACGAAGGTGACGGACCTCGAAGTGCAGATCGGGACCTTCGAGATGAAGATGAACGCGAAGAACTGCACGGGCGCGTGGTGGCAGGCTCCGAGTATGGGGATGACGGCGATTCAGATGGTGCCGATCAACCTGTTCGACGTCGGCGAGGACGACATGGCGCGCAACGACAACGCGACGATGATGGTCGACTGCGACGCGGACGCGGACGAGACCGTGATGATCGAGTACATCGGCGAGCAGAAGCCGATGCGAAGCAACGAAGTGAAGGTCACGATGCGCGGCGAGCTCGAGGACGGGTCGCCGTGGGACATCGAGAAGACCATCATGGCGACCTGCTCGAACGTCCCCTGTCTCTAGAGCCCGCGGCTCCGTCGGGCGACCGACCCAGATACCCTACATGCGCGGAAAGGTGTGTGCATGTAGCAACAATCACACAAGGAACGCGATAACCGGAGTGGCATGCCTGTCACGACTGGTTCTCGCAACGCCGCTCGTCCCTCCGCACCGACGGTCGCGCCGCGTCGCCCGCAGGGTGGCGCCGGGGGCGCCCCCATCCAGTTGGTCCAGCTCGACAAGCTCGAGCGCACCGACAGCCAGAAGCTCGGCGAAGAGACGGCGAAGAAGCTGCTCGGCACCGTCACCGAGCTGAAGGACGTCAAGGGCACCGGTCAGGAGAGCGCGGCGAAGGGCGACCCGCGCGTGACGCTCCGCCGCCGCCTGGTGGCGACGCTCCTCGCGGACCGCTCGGGCTTCGTGAAGCGCGACGCGCTCGAGGCGCTCGGCGAGAACGTCCAGGCCGACATCAAGTGGCTCATGGACGCGGAGCGCCGCGAGTACACCGTCGACGACAACGATCAATTCGGCTGGGCGCAGTCCGACATGTCCCGCGCCTCCACGATCGCGAACTACTTCAAATCGCGCGTGAAGGATCAGCGTGAGCACGCGTCGCGTCTCACCGCCGGGACCGACAAGTTCTTCCTCGCCAAGGAGGGGAGCGTGGTCGGCCTCTCGTTCCTCGAGGACGACGACCTCCGCGCCGGCGCCATCATCGACGCGATGCTGCAGTTCCGGGCGAACAACGCGTCCACGAGCAGCAACAACCGCGCGGACAAGGTGGGGCCGTCGCTCCTCGCCGAACAGCGCATCCTCCTCGCGAACGCGAA
>JAUHYN010000075.1 GCA_030426505.1 bacterium
CTGGCGAATCGATCGCATGGCGAGCGTGGACCGCAACCTGCTGCGCCTCGCCGCCTACGAGCTGACGTATGAACAGACGGGCGTGCCCCGGAAGGTCGCGATCAACGAAGCCGTCGAGCTGGCGAAGACCTTCGGGACGAAGGAGTCGAGCGCGTTCGTGAACGGCATCGTGGATCGCATCGGGCGGTGACCCGGTGGCGATCGCGGCGCGCATCGCACGTGCGAACCCGACCGGCCTCGATCGCCTCGAGGTCGACGCGATCGCGCTCCCGTTCTTCGCCGTCCGCGCGCAGCCCCGCGGCGTCGCGGGCGCGGCGGACTGGCGCCTGTGCGGGCGCCTCGCGCGCATGCTCCGCGACGGCGTCTTCAAGGGCGAGCTCGGCGAACACACGCTGATGCCGTCGATGGGCCGCTTCGGCGCGACCCGCATGTTCCTCCTCGGGCTCGGCGATCCCACCGACGTCACCGGGCCGACCGTCGTCGGCCGCCTCACGAACCTCGCGACCGTCCTCTTCCAGGCGGGCGCGAAGGAGCTCGCCGTCGCGCCGCCGACCCCGGCCACCGCGGGCGACGTCACCGCGGCCACGTGGTGGATCGAGGCGATCGGCATGAGCGGCCACGCGTTCGAGCGCGTCCTCCTCCTCGACTCCGACGGCGCCCTCGAAGCCGGGCGCAACGAGCTGTCGTCCGCCGCGAAGAAGGCCGGCCTCACGCTCGCGGAGAGCTGATTGGAGCTGCAGGAGATCGTCGACCGCCTCGTCGCCGCCCTCCCGGAGGCGATCGGCGCGGTGCTCTGTGACTTCGAGGGCGAGACGGTCGTCACCGCGCTCGGCGCCGCGCGCGCGCCGCACGACGCCGAGTCCTACGCCCGCGAGCACCTCCCGCGGTCGATGGCGGTAGCGATGCCGGTCCAGGAGTTCCTGGTGCGCCTCGCGGGCGCCGAGCCCTGCGCGCTGCTCAGGATGTTCCAGGCCCAGAACGAAGCGCACGGCTCGGGCGCGCTCGCGATGCTCGAGCTGCGGTACAAGGACGTCGACATGATCGTCGACCGGCTGCCGAACGACTTCTACTTCGTCGCGCTGCTGCGCCGCCCGACGATCCTCGGCGCCGCGCGCCGGCACGTCCGCGCGGCGGCCGACGCGTTGAGGAGCCACGTGGAGTGAGGCGCGCCGCCCTCGTGTTCGCGCTCGGGCTCCTGTCCGCGTGTGACGGCTTCGCCTCCTGCTTCTACGACACGATCGCGAAGCCCGAGATGCTCCCCGCGCTCGAGCCGCTCGACGCGATCGGGGGGCTGTCGGCCGAGCGCTGCGCGGCGTGCCACGCGGAGATCGCCGCGGAGTGGTCGACCTCGCTGATGGCGGCCGCGACGACGAACCCGTTCTACGTCGCCGACCACGCGCACCGGCACGAGCTCTTCCTCTGCGAGCGCTGCCACAACCCGCTCGAGAACCAGATGCGCGACGTCGTGGACGACCTCGCGAGCCTCGACCCGCTGACGGGGAAGGGCCACCCGAACCCGCGCTACGACCCGGCGCTCGAGCGCGAGGGCGTCACGTGCGTGGTGTGCCACGCGAGCGCCGAGGCCCTCGGCGAGGCGCGCGCGCCGACGATCGTCCCCGGCGAGCGCGCCGCCGACGCGCCGCCGTCGCCGCACCCCGTCGCGGTCGCGGCGGCGCTCGACGAACACGGGACGATGTGCCGGCGCTGCCACCAGTACGACCCGCCGTTTGTCGGACTCCCACGCCCGCCCGCGGACACCCACGCGGAGTACGATCGCTACCGCGGCGCCGGCGGCGACAAGACCTGCCTCGACTGCCACATGCCGCGCGTCGAGGGCCGCGTCGCGAACACCAGCCCGCTCCGGTCGCGGAGGGGTCACCGGTTCCTCGGCGCGCGCGACGGCGCGTTCGTGGCCGCCTTCGTGTCCGCCACCGCGGAGGTCACGCGCGAGGGCATCACGCTCGTCGTGGACAACCGCGCGGGGCACCACGTCCCGACAGCGGAGCCGGGGCGGGTCCTCGCGGCGACGGTCGAGCTGGTGGGCGGGGGCGCCACGCTCGCGTCGAGGCGGGTGCGCTTCCGGCGGGACTTCGACCCCGAACACCTCGTCGAGCGCTACGACACCTCGCTCGCGCCGCTCGAGGTCCGGCGCGTCCCGGTCCCGTTCACGGCGGCGCAGCGGGCCGCCGCCGAGGCGGTCCGGGTGCGGCTGGACCTGTACCGATACGAGGCGCGGCATCCCCTCGCGTTGGCCGCGGGGATCGGCGAAGGGGCGCTCGTGGCGCACGTCGCGACGTCCACGGTCCCCGCTGCCGAAGGCCCCTGATCGGGGCGCGCGCCGAAAGCGGCACTTTTTCAGGCCCGCTTCGTGTGTTACCCCTGGCCAGACCATGAGTTCTTCCGATCGAGGGAGGCGATGAAGAAGGTCGTCTTGGACTTCGTATTGTATCTAGGGGACCCCGACGAGGGCGCGAACGCGCTCCGCTCGGGTGCAGCGATCGACGCGGTCGGCGAACACGCCGACAAGCTCAAGTTCCCCGACGTCTATGGCGCGATCGTCTTCTTCGACGAGCAGGGCAACGAGACCTGCGCGAGGAAGCCTGACCCGATATTCCAGATCGTCACCAACATGGTGAAGGCCGTCCCGTACGTCATCGAAGGGGAGGCCGAGACCACGCTCCTCTCCGAGAGCGAAAACGGGCTGATCTTCGAGCCGAGTGGCGACGACGTCCACGTGTCGTACTTCGCCGGGGACGCCTACGAGCCCGACGAGTTCCTCCAGGAGCCGACCTCGATGAGCATCGCCGACTTCGGCGAGCAGGTGCTCTCGATGGGCGAGCGCCTCGAGGCCATCATGAAGAAGATCGACCCGGAGATCTTCGAGCGCGACGACTACACCAAGAGCCTCCAAGAGTTCCTCGAGGTCGGGCGCGAGGCCCACAAGACGTTCCAGCTCGAAGTCGAGCGCGGCCTGCGCGTCCAGTAACCCGCCCCCGCGCGGCCCTTTCTTGCCAAGGACCGGCCCCCCGGCCGAAGATGGCACCCGTGAACCGTCGCATCGAGACGCGTCGACGTCGGGTCGGCCAATACGACGGAGACCAGGTCGACGAGATCGAGGAGCTGCGCAAGCGGCAGGAGAAACACGAGCGCCTCACCCGCGGGAAGCCGAAGCGCGGCTTCGGCGACGTCCTGAAGGACCGCATGAAGCGCGACGCCCCCGAGGAAGAGGAAGAGGAGGTCCAGCTCCCCGCGTGGGGCGCCAAGGACCCGCTGCTCGGCCTCGACCCGAACCAGGACTCCGCGATCGCCAACCGACCGAGCGGCAAACGCGCCGGCAAGGTCATCGTGAAGGGCTGACCTTTGGCCGGTTCCCTCGACCCGCTCGCGCGGGAGATCGCCGTCCTCTCGCGCGCGGGCTACCCGCTGATCTACGTCGTCACCCAGGAAGAGGACCGCGCGCTGAGGCTCGTGGAGAGCGCAGCGGCGGCGGCGAAGAAGTCGATCGCGAAGTGGTCGGTGTCGGTCGGCTTCGGGGACGCTTCGGACGACCCCACCGTCGGCCACCCCGCGGAGGCCCTCGACCACCTCGGTGAGAGCGAGGAGCCCGCGCTGTTCGTGCTCCTCGACCTCCACCCGTACCTGAAGGACCCCGCGGTCGTTCGGCGGCTCCGCGACCGCCTGGTCCCCGCGATGCGGCGGCGCCAGTCGTTCGTGATCATCGCGCCCACGCTCGAGATGCCGCCGGACCTCGAGAAGGACGCCGCCGTCGTCGACCTGCCGCTCCCGCGCCCGCCGGAGCTGATGGCCGAGCTCGAGCGCGTCGCGCGCTCGGAGAAGGTGCGCCTCAACCCGGACGTCGCCGAGCGCGCCGTGCGCTCCGCGCTGGGCCTCGGGCTCAACGAGGCGGGGCGTGTGTTCCGGAAGGTGATGGTCCTGAAGAAGGGCCTCAGCGACGACGACCTCAGGCTGGTCGTCGAGGAGAAGAAGAACATCCTACGCAAGACCGACGTCCTGGAGTTCCACGAGCTCGGCGAGAGCCTCGGGGACGTCGGCGGGCTCGGCGAGCTGAAGCGCTGGCTCCAGGCGCGCTCGCGGGCGTTCGGGCAGGAGGCGCGCGAGTTCGGGCTGCCGCCGCCGAAGGGGCTGTTGCTGCTCGGCGTGCAGGGCTGCGGCAAGTCGCTGTCGGCGAAGGCGGTCGCGGAGCTGTGGAAGTTCCCGCTCCTGCGTCTGGACGTGGGCGCGCTGTTCTCGAGCGCGGGCGGCGCGCCGGAGGCGGCGATCCGCGAGGCCATCAAGATCTCGGAGAGCCTGTCGCCGGTGGTGCTGTGGGTCGACGAGATCGAGAAGGGCTTCCGCGCGGTGGAGGGCGGCGGCGACGAGTCGACGTCGCGCGTGTTCGGTTCGTTCATCACGTGGCTGTCCGAGAAGCAGGCCGAGGTGTTCGTGGTCGCGACGGCGAACGACGTCTCGGGGCTGCCGCCGGAGCTGCTGCGGCGCGGTCGCTTCGACGAGATCTTCTTCGTGGACCTCCCGAACCAGCACGAGCGACTCGAGATCCTGCGCATCCACACCAAGAAGCGGCAGCGCGATCCGGATCGCTTCCCGGTGCTGACCTCGATCGCGAAGCAGGCCGAG
This sequence comes from bacterium, assembly GCA_030426505.1. Taxonomy (GTDB): domain Bacteria; phylum Myxococcota; class Kuafuiibacteriia; order Kuafuiibacteriales; family Kuafuiibacteriaceae; genus JAUHYN01. The sequence continues at coordinate 4,636 of JAUHYN010000075.1, forward strand.
CACTACTCCGGCGCCGAGCTGGAGCAGGTCGTCATCAGCGCGCTCTACCGCGCTTTCGCGGACGGCCGTGACATGAACGACGAGGATCTCGAGCTCGCCATGAAGCAGACGGTCCCGCTCTACCGGACGTACGAGGAGCGCATCAAATGGCTCCGCGACTGGGCGAAGAAGCGCGCGCGGCCGGCCACGTTGGACTCGACGGTGCTCGACCTGTTCGGGGCCTGAGCGCGCCTGTACCCGCCGCCTTGTTCGGGCCCGCGATCGGGGCTATCTGGGGGCATGGCGTCCACCGCAAGCGTCGGGCCGGGGCTCGAGATCAAGGGTGAGCTCCGCGGCGCGGGTGCGCTCGTGGTCGAGGGCCGCGTCGAGGGGCGCATCGAGCTGGACGCGCTCACGATCGAGGCGGACGGGCAGGTCGACGCCGACGTCGATGTCCGCACGGCGGTGATCTCCGGGCAGGCCTCGGGGAGCGTCGCGGCGTCGGAGTCGGTGACGGTGAAGGCGTCCGCGACGGTGATCGGTGACGTTCGCGCGCCGTCGGTCGTGGTGGAAGAGGGCGCCGTGTTCCGGGGCCGCGTCCTGATGGACGTCGGGCTGCCCGAGGATCTGTGAGGCGAGCGATGGAGCAGCGAACGACGATCGGGCCGACGATCGAGATCGACGGCGACCTCGTGAGCGAGGATCCCGTGACCGTGCAGGGGCGCATCCGCGGGACGATCGAGGCGAACGCGCTGGTCGTCGAGTCTGGCGCCCACGTGGACGCGACGGTGCAGGCCGAGTCGGTCGAGGTCTCGGGCGCGCTCGACGGGAAGGTCGAGGCGAGCGGGCGCATCGAGATCACCGCCGAGGGGCGCGTGACGGCGGACCTCGCCGGGCCGCGCATCGTGATCGCGGACGGCGCGCAGTTCCGCGGGCACATCGAGATGGACAAATGGCGAGACAAGGAACGGAGCTGAAGACCGAGATCTCGGCCGGCGCCTCCGTGCGCGGCACGCTCCGCGGTGCGGAGGATCTCGTCGTGCGCGGGCGCGTCGAGGGGACCATCACGCTCGACGGCGCGCTGTTCGTCGAAGCCGGCGGCGTGGTGAAGGCGGACGTCACCGCGGACCGCGTCATGATCGCGGGCGCGCTCGTCGGCGACGTCACCGCGCGCACCTCGATCGAGATCGCAGCGCAGGGCCGAGTCATCGGCGATCTCGTCGCACCCTCGCTGCGCACCGAACCGGGCGCGCGCTTCGCGGGGCAGCTATCGATCGGCGACGAGGTCGCGCCGCGCGAGGCGCGCCCGGAGCCCGAGGTGCGGGTCGCGCCGCCGCCGAAGCCGGTGGAGATCGCCGAGCCGGAGGCGCCGACCGAGCGCCCGCGGAGCAGCACGCCCGTCACGACCTTCTCACCGACCAAGACCCCGCACGACGAGCGCAAGAAGCGCCGGGTCGTGATCAAGAAACGCAGCCGATGAAAGAGCTACCGACGATCGAGGCCGCCCGCGCGGCGCTCTTCGACATGATGAAGAATCGCGCCTTCGAGGAGCGCGAGGTCACGCTCGCCTCCGGGCGCAAGTCGAACTTCTACTTCGACTCGAAGCAGGTGACGCTCGACGCGCTCGGCCACGTGTACGTGGGGCGCCTGGTGTTCGACGCCGTGAAGTCCTACGAGGCGCGACGCGGTCGCAAGATCGAAGCGGTCGGCGGGCTGACGCTCGGCGCGGATCCGATCGCGAGCGCGACGTCGATGATGTCGGCCCTCCTCGACGACCCGGTGCCGGCGTTCATCGTCCGCAAGGAGGCGAAGGGCCACGGCACGGGGCGGTACATCGAGGGGATGAAACACGTCGCGTCGAACATCGAGGTCGCGATCCTCGAGGACGTCGTGACGACCGGCGGCTCGTCGCTGAAGGCGGTGGAGCGCGTGCGCGAGGCCGGGTACGACGTGCGGTTCGTGGTCGCGTTGGTGGATCGCCTGGAGGGCGGCCGGGAGAACCTCGAAGCGGCGGATGTCGAGCTCGTCACGTTGTTCGATCGCAGCGACTTCCTCCAGACTACGTCCGACTGATGGCGCCTCGACTCGCACTCTCGTTCGCGTTGCTCGCGGTGTTGGGTTGCTCCACGCCGGCGGATCAGGCGCACCCGCTCGCGGTGTCGGCGCAGCTGACGCCGGACGACTACGACGACATCCTGAAGGACTGGACGCGGCACGACGAGGTCTACGACGTCCTCTACCGGATCGCGTTCTTCCACGTGACGTATCACTCGCCCGTGTTCCGTCGCGCGTTCCTCGTGCGGCACCCGGACGTCTACGGGCCGGGCAGCGAAGAGGCGAGTCGGTTGATGCTCACGAACCAGGAGTCCGAGGAGTTCCTCGAGTTCTTCCTCGCGGCGTCGACGGCGAACCAGCGCTGGAACGATCTCAACCGAGCGGACTCCATCTGGCGCATCACGTTGAAGAGCGACGACGGTGAAGCGGTCGACGGCAAGGTGGAGAAGGTGAAGACGACGGCGAACCTGCGCGCGATCTATCCGTACATCACGCCGTACGCGAACACGTACGCGGTGCGCTTCCCGCGCAACACGTTCACCGGCACGCCGGTGCTGACGCCTTCGACGAAGAAGCTCGAGATGCGCGTGACGTCGGCGCTCGGCGACGCGACGATGACTTGGAAGATCGCGACCCCGTAACGGGGCGCGCGCCTCAGACCAACTCGCGGCGAGCGAGGACGGTGTCGCGCGGGGGCTCGTTCTTCTCGAGCGTCGGGTAGTCGATCGAGTAGTGCAGGCCGCGCGACTCGCGGCGCTGGCGCGCGCAGCGGACGATGAGGTCCGCGACGGTGCAGAGGTTTCGTAGCTCGATGAGGTCGCGCGTGACGGTCGCGTGCCAGTAGAACTCGCGGATCTCTTCTTCGAGCGTGGCGATGCGGCGTTGGGCGCGTTGGAGGCGGCGGTCGCTGCGCACGATGCCGACGTAGTTCCACATGAAGCGGCGGATCTCGTCCCAGCACTGGCTGATGACGACGAGCTCATCGGACGGGACGGCGCTGCCCGGATCCCACTCGGGCACGGTCGCGGTGGGGTGGGTCATGGCGTAGTAGCGCTCGGCCGCGGTGGCGGCGCGGTGGCCGAAGACGGCGCCCTCGAGGAGGCTGTTCGAGGCGAGGCGGTTGGCGCCGTGCAGGCCCGTGCAGGCGACTTCGCCCACGGCGAAGAGGCCGGGGATGGTGGACTCGCCGTGTTCGTCGGTGACGACGCCGCCGCACACGTAGTGCGCCGCGGGGACGACGGGGATGGGCGTGGTGCGCATGTCGACGCCGAACTCGAGGCAGGTCTCGTGGATGTTCGGGAACCGCCGCGCGAGGAACGCGGGGTCGAGGTGCGTCATGTCGAGCAGGACGAACTCGTCACCGGTGCGCTTGAGCTCGGTGTCGATCGCGCGGGCGACGATGTCGCGCGGGGCGAGCTCCTTCAGCGGGTGGTAGGTCTCCATGAAGCGCGTGCCGTCCTTGCGCTTGAGGAGGCCGCCTTCGCCGCGGAGCGCCTCGGAGATCAGGAACGACTTGGCCTGCGGGTGGAAGAGGCACGTGGGGTGGAACTGGATGAACTCCATGTTCGCGACCTCCGCGCCGACCCGCCACGCCATCGCGACGCCGTCGCCGGTCGCGATGTCGGGGTTCGAGGTGTACAGGTAGACCTTCGACGCGCCGCCGGTCGCGAGCACGGTGACGGGCGCGCGGAACGTGTGGACCTGGCCGGTGGTATCGTCGAGGACGTAGGCGCCGAGGCACCGGTTCTCGGCTGCGGGCGTCTGGTGGCCGCGGCCGGTGCGGAGCCCCTCGACCTTGCGCACGGTGAGCAGGTCGACCGCGGTGTGGTGTTCGAGGATCTCGACGTTCTCGGCGCCCCGGAGCGCCGCGAGGAGGCCGCGCATGACTTCGGCGCCGGTGATGTCGCCCGCGTGGTAGACGCGCCGGAACGAGTGGCCGCCTTCGCGGGTGAGGTCGTACTCGACGGACGCGTCGCCCTCGGCGCGGTCGAACTCCACGCCGAGGTCGATCAGGCGTTGGATGGCCGCGGGGCCCTCGCGGACGACGAGCTCGACGACGGACCGGCGGCAGAGGCCGGCGCCCGCGCGTAGGGTGTCCTCGATGTGGGCCTCGAAGGAGTCCTCGGGCTCGAGGACGGAGGCGATGCCGCCTTGGGCGTAGGCGGTGTTGGCTTCGCTTGCGTCGCGTTTGGTGACGACGACGACCTTGCGGCCGTTCCGGCTGGCGTGGAGGGCGTAGCTGAGGGCGGCGATCCCGCTACCGATGACGAGGGCGTCGCACTGCGTCGACATCGGCGCGCAACCTACCACGCCGGGACGATTCCTGTGCCGGCGATACGGCACCTGCTATGGTAGTCGGCGGTGTTCGGGCGCATCGCAGTCGCGCTGGTGGGAGCGCTCGCGGCGTCGTGGGCGGGGTCCGCCCGGGCCGAGCTGTACAGCTGGGTCGACGACGACGGCGTGATTCACCTGACGAACGTCACGCCGAACGCGAACTACCAGCGCTACGACCCGTCGGGTGGGACCGGCCACGAGGCGGAGGGCTTCGGCGGGGAGAAGCCGCTGGTGATCATCGTGCCGAGCGGCGAGGAGCGGGTCGTCTACCCGGTGCAGGTCACGACGTACGACGACATCTTTCGCGAGGCCGCGGAACACTACCGGCTCCCGTTCGCGTTCTTGAAGGCGGTGGCGAAGGTCGAGTCGAACTTCGATCCGGACGCGGTCTCCCACGCGGACGCGAAGGGGCTGATGCAGATGATCGACGGTACGGCGGCGATGATGAACGTCGCGGATCCGTTCGACCCGCGGCAGAGCATCTTCGGCGGGGCGCGGTACCTGAGGATCTTGGCGAACGAGTTCGACGGGAACATGGCGCTCGTCGCGGCCGCGTACAACGCGGGTCCGGAGCGCGTGCGGCGGTTGGGGCGCATCCCGAAGATCCGCGAGACGCAGCGCTACGTGCGCCGCGTGCTCCAGATGTACCGTCACTACCGGAAGAACGGATGACAGCGGCAGTGAAGGGCAAGCGCGTCACGCTTCGTGCGCAGGCGGTGCAGATCCCGAACCTGATCACGTACCTCAGGATCGGTTCGATCCCGTTCGTGTTGTTGTTGATGCTGTACGATTCGCCGCGCAACGCGTTCATCGCGGCGATGACGTTCGCGGCCGCCTCCGCGACGGACGCCCTCGACGGCTACCTCGCGCGCCGCTTCAACCTGATCTCGCTGATCGGCAAGTTCCTCGACCCGCTCGCGGACAAGCTGATCGTGATGGGCACGCTCGTGATGCTCGTCCACCTCGGCCGCGTGTCGCCGTGGGTGGTGTTCGTGATCTTGTCGCGCGAGACGATCATCACGGGCCTCCGCACGATCGCCGCGAGCGAGGGCCTGGTGATCGCGGCGCGCAACCTCGGCAAGCAGAAGACGGCGCTGCAGATGGTCGGCATCTGGTGCCTGCTGGTGCACTACAGCTACCCGCTGTTCGACTGGCTCGACGAGCCGGTGAGCTTCCACCGCGTGGGCACGTACTTCTTGTATCTGTCCGTCGCCTTCTCGGTTCTGTCCGCCGCGGAGTACTTCATGGCGTTCTTCCGCACCGTCGCGGCCCGCGAGAAATCTGCTTGACAGAGGCGCTGGCCTGGAGTTTCCTCCCGGACCTCAGCGCGGGAGTAACTCAGTGGTAGAGTGCAACCTTGCCAAGGTTGAAGTCGCGGGTTCAAATCCCGTCTCCCGCTCTATCCGGCCCCTTCGGGGCCTCCGTTCGCGTAAGACGGGATTGCGGTCGGCGGCCTGAACTTCAGCCGCTTCGCGGCCGGAAGACTCAGGCCATGGATGCAGATCCCGTCTCCCGCTCTCCAAAACGCTAGTTGATTCGGCCGGTTGGCGTGATGCGCCCGCCGGCCGTTCTGCGTTTGGGGCCCGGGGTCCGTGGCGGGCTCCGCATCGTGATGGTCGAGCGCGGGACGGGGTGTCCGGCGCGTCGATCGAATCGACGCGTTCTTCGAAATTAACGCATCAGCGATCCTCGCGCGCCGAACGACGTCCTGGCTCGAAGTCGTACCTTGCACGGCGCGTCGACGTCGTCGAATCGATTGAAGGTCACGAGAACGCATTGCGCCCGAGTGAACGTCGGCGCTCTCGAACGGCACCTCGCGCGGGGCGCCGGCGTCCTTGAATGCGGCGCGAGGGTCGACCTACCGTCGGGCGCAGACTCGATCCTGGAGGTGCCGTGAACGATTCGATCCCCCCGTCCGCGAACCACGAAGACCTCGTCCAACAGGCGACCGAAGCCGAAGCGCTGCTCGCCGCGGGACGCTACGTCGAGGCCCACGCGGCCCTCCTCGCGGTCATCGCCGGCTTCCGAAGTCGTCTCGAGCGGGCCCCCGACGACGTGGGGCTCAGCGTCCATATCGGCGGCCAGCTCAACAACCTCGCGACGTGCCTCCTACGACTGAACAACGTGCCGGACGCCATTCAGGTCGCGGAGGGGGCCGCCGAGATCTTTCGGGGACTCGTGCAGAACGACGCACGGTGGCTCCCCTGGCTCGCGACGACGCTGTCCGACCTCACGCGCATCCTCATCGACGCGGCAGATCCACGCCGCGCCCTGAAGACGACTTCGGAGCTGTTGATGGTTCGAAGAGCCCTGAACGCCCACGATCTGCCTGCGGAGAATCGGCGTCAGGCGCAGCAGCAACTCACCGTCGCCCTACGAACGTTCGCCGTCGTGCGGGCCGCCACCGGAATCGAGCTCGACGACGCGTACAAGGCGATCGACGAGGCGATCGTCCATCACATGTCCATCCTCAGCGCCGAACCCACCGAAGAGAACGTCAACGAAACCTACGTCACGGAGCGCGTTCAGGTCGCGCTCCTCACGCGCATGGGACGCGTCGAGGAGGCTCGACGGGTTCAGGAGGCGCTCGACGCCCAGCACCTCGAGATCCTCCTCACCGCGCGGCCGCAGCTGAGATAGTCCCGCGTCCCCGTCGGCGGTACCGGGTCATAGCTCGCGCCAATACCACCTATAGAAGACACGCCTCCCTCGGCGCGCACCTTCACTACAACGAGCGCGCACCACCCCGCGCTCGAGGAGAAGAAGCCGTGCGTGTCGATGCGAACCTGGACCCCAAGCGAATCCTGAAGTCCTACGCCGAGGCTCGGCGCGAGGATCGGTTCGAGCTGTTTCGGGAGCACGAGGCGCTCCAGGAGGCGTTCCTCGGGATCGAGGCGAAGGGCATCGCGCGGGCGATGCGCGAAGCGCGGGCGCGCCGGGATACGCGCTAGAACCTCACTCCCGCGATCGCCTCCGCCGCCCCGGCCCCGGGCCGAACGATCTCAGCGCCTCGAACGCCCCCAGCTGTTGCGGGTCGAGCACCTCCGCGGCGCGCTTCACCGTCGCCTCGCGGGCGGCCTCCAGCACCGGGCGGATCTTCGCGAAGTCCGGGGGGCCGTCGTCTTCGTCGCGGTCGAAGAGGGCTCGGAGCTTCTTGCGCTCCTCCTCCATCGCGTCGCGGAGGGCCTGCGTCTGGGCGCTGTCGAGGCCGTGCTCCTCGACGAAGGTCGCGAAGCGCTCGTCCTCGCGCGCTTCGTGGGCGGCGCGCATCTGTTGGGCGCGCTCGCGGAAGACCTCGTGTTGGACGCCGCGGACGATCGTCTTCAGGCGCTCGCGGCCGGCCTCCGTCTCCAACGGTTGGTAGGCGAGCACCGCGTCGATGTCCTCGCGGAGCGTGTCGATCTCGTTCGTCAGCTCCTCCGGCGCCTCCGCGCGCGCTCCCGCGGGGACCGCCGCGCGACGCTCCAGAGAAGAGACCCGCGCCGACAACGCGCGCAGCTCGCGCTCGAGCGCCTCGACCCGCGCGTCGTCGCTCGGCACCTCCACGCGTGCCGGAGCCTCGGGCGTCGGCATCGGCGCCGGTCGCACGAACGACATCGCGAGCGCCGTCGCGCCCAGCAGCGCGGCGAGGATAGAGACGAGGAACGCGGCGCGCGGACCCATACCGAACATCATCGCTCCGCCGCCCGAGTTCGGGAATCGCGGGGCATCCCAAAGGTGGCGATCAACGGCAGGTCGAGGGCCGGACCTGGACGTAGGAGCCGCGGGCGAGCGTGTACCACGTCGCCCTCCCGTCGACGGCCATACTCTCGCCGTGGCCGAAGACCGTCATCTTCTCCCAAGGGACGCCTTCGCGTCGGAGCGCCTCGGCGACGGATCGGGCACTGCGATCCGAGAGCGCGAGGCTGTACTCCTCGGTCCGGAACGGATCAACGTGGCCCTCGACGCGGAGGCAATCGTGGTCTCGGCGCGCGCGCAGCCACTGGAACGCGAAGGCGCGTACGCTCCGTTGCCCGACCTCGTCTACGCGTGCGCGATTCCAGTGCATCGAGATCCGGATTGGGCTCGGGAGGACGGTCGCGGGCGGCGTCGGTTCGCGCACGCGACGGAACGGCAGCGAGGTCTCGGCCTTCACCGAGCGCCGACGCGCCGGGAACGGGTGCTCGAGGACCTCGAGGCGCCCGCCCTCCCAGCAGTCGTCGTCGTCCGGGAAGTCGCCCGTGGGCGCTGCCGTCGGCGGCGCGAAGTCACAGTATTCGCCCCAACCCCCGCGCGCTTCGCGTTCCGCCGATGCCGCGTGCAGGCTCTCGCGCCCGTCGTCGCGCCGGTAGGGGTATGGGAAGTCGCGCGTGCGCGTCCACTCCCATTCACCGACCGGGAGGTGCCCGAGCGTCGCCGCCCACTCCCACTGCGCGGCCGTCGCGATCGGTTCGTCGCTCTTCGCCGTCGCCTCGGCGAAGGGGAGCGCCGGGTTCGCGTCGCGCTCGATCCAATACGGCTCGAGGAAGACGGACGAGAGCGCGCGCTCGTCCTCCGACAGGAGCGCGCCGATGGGCACGGTCCCGCCCACGACGTAGATCCACCCCGCCTCCGCCGGCGGCGGCGTCGGCAGCCGCACGTGCCCGCTGCTCCGGAAGCCCTCGGAGTACACGCCGAACGCGAATGCGCGCCCGTCGACCGCGTAGCGCGCGATGTAGAAGCCGGGCGTGAGGCCCCAGTCACGGTCGCGGAGTGGCGCGATCGCGGCCTCTTCGGCGCGCCAGGGCGTCTCACCCTGACGGCTCGGGATCGCGTGGAGTGTGACGGGGCCTGCGCGGGGCGGGGCGACCACCGTGAAGAGGCCCGCGTCGCGCTTCCGTAACTCGGCTTGGAGCTTCCCTTCGCGCGCCTCGCTGTCACGCTCGCGCATCCGCAGCACGGACTGCGCCCCGATGAACGCCACCAGCGACGCGGCGATGAACAACGCAGCCCACACGCCGCGGCGCTGCGCTTTCGAGCGCCGCGAGCGCGACGCCTCGCTCGCGACGCACGCGTGGAGGTACGCGCGCGAAGTCGGTGACACGATCGGCGCGAAGTCCTCGCGACCCGCCGAGCCAATCGCTCCCGCGCTCCTGCGCGACCCACTCCTCCGCGGCGAGCCGCACCGCTTCGATCGCTTCGAGATCGGTGCGCGCCTCCGCGATCCACCCAGCGAGCGCCGACCACTGTCTCAGGAGGGCCTCGTGGGCGACCTCGACCACCGTGGCCTTTGCGCCGTCGTGGCGCGTGACCTCTGCGCGCCTCAAGAGGCGCGCCTCCACCAGACGCGACGTTACCGCGTGGGTCTCGGGCGGAAGCGCGGCGAGGTCGGCCACACGCCGCCGCACGGACTTCGTGTCCACGTCGATACGGACGAGATGGGGCACG
>JAUHYN010001193.1 GCA_030426505.1 bacterium
CTCCCAGATCATCTCGCGCGAGTTCGCCGCGATCTACGGCGACGAGATCGTCGAGCGCGCCTTCGCGCTGCGCGCGGCGATGGCCGGCAAGCCGGACCTGCCGCACCTCGCGAAGACGCTCGGCGGCTCGGTCCTCAACCCGAAGCACCTCCCGGTGATCCCGGGCGGCGTGACGGACCCGGATCCGCTCGGGCTGTTCGGCGACACCACGCCGGTCGGCGACGACGAAGGCGAACTCCCCGTCCCCGCGCGCACGGATCGCTCCTTCTCGGAGGCGGTGCCCGCGCAGGACGACTTCGAGATCGTCGAGGGCCACGAGGACGAGGAGCCGCACTTCGACGTCGCGTACGAAGAGGTCCCGGTGGTCCCCGAGGAGCGCATCGTTTCGGGCTGGGACGACAGCACCGCGATGGCGGTCCCGGACGACGAGCTGCTCTCGATGCTCTCCGAGGAGGACGCCACGATCGGCTACCTCCCGCCCGAGTTCGCGGAGCGCTTCGGCCAAGAGCTGCAGCAGGCGCTCGAAGAGGACGAAGCGGACTTCGAGGACGAGATGACCGTCGGCATGCCGGAGGGCCCCGCGCTCCAGCGGCTCCGGTCGCTGCACTCCGACGACGACAGCATGAGCGGGCCGTGGGACGACCCTTCGCCGCGACCGCAGGCCCGCGCGCCGACGAAGAGTCTGCGGCCGATCCCGCGCGCGCCGTCGCTCGACATGCGCTACGCCTCCGACCGACGGACGCGCCCCGTGCCGCGCGCGCCGTCGCTCGACATGGAGGTCGAGGACGACGGCCACACGCCGAAGCCCGTCTTCGGGACGACGTACGATCCCGTCGCCGAGCCGCCGCTCCCGTCGCGTGCGCCGCCGCGCTCTCCGCCGCCGCCCCCGCCGCCGCCGGATCCGCGTCCGCCGTCGATGGGGATCGAGGACCGCCCGACGATGAACACCGGCGCCGCCGACGGGCCGACGCCGTTGTTGCCGAGCGGTGACTTCGAGGAGGCGCCGATCGAGGAGGAGGAGCTCCCGGGCCTCGAGCCGCCGCTCCCGTCGGAGCCGCCGGAGGAGCCGGAGCTCGCGATCAAGACCGCGCCGACGAACGGGCACGTGTCGTCGGATCTGTTGCCGCCGCCAGCCGCGGGCTCGTCGCTGTCGCCGGAGTCGCTGCGTGCGTTGGCGTCCGATGCGCCGTCGTCCCCGCCGTCGCCGTCGTCTCCGAGCTTCGACGCGTTGCCGCGCGGGGAGTCGTTCCCGTCCGAGCTGCCGCCCCCGACCACGGGTGAGAAGAAGGGCAGCGGCGTCCAGGTGAGTGTCGGGATGTTGATCTTCCTCGTACTCAGCCTGATCGGCGTGGGTCTCGGGATCGGGCTGCTCCTCTCGAATAGGTTGTGAGGTCGAAACGAACCTGAGTTTGGGCTAGGTTCGCTCGCGCTCGTGGCGCGGAAAATCTTCATCTGCCACAGCACCGACTTCGAGAAGGAGCCGAACCCGGAGCGCGACGCGCTGGAGCTGGTGCGAGAGAAGCTCGCGGCCGCGGGGTACGAGATCCTCGTCGATCAGGGCCTGAAGGCGGGTGACCTCTGGTTCGAGAAGCTCTTCCACTGGATCGCGGAGTGTCACGGCGCGGTCGCGCTGCTCGGTGAGCGCGCGGTCGGAGAATCCAAGTTCGTTCGCTTCGAGTTGTCGTGTCTGGTGAGTCGCACGGTGACTTCGCCGAGCTTCGTCTTCTATCCGTTGTTGTTGTCCGGCGTCGGTCGACGTCACCTCGGGCAGGGCGATTTGAAGGTGCTCGAACTCGGCCGGTACCAGGTCGTGTCCCAGAGCGATGAAGGTTGGGCGGACACCTTGGTGAAGCAGTTCACCGATAATATACCGAAGAGCGGGGACAGCCCGGGCGAGGCGCTCGCGTACAAGATCCGTCGCCAACTCAAGAAGGCCGACGTGGACGAGTACGTGATGGACGCCGTGCGCGAGGGCGTCGCCGGCTGGCCGACGGTGGGCGGCGAAGACCAGGCGACGTTCGCGAGGCAGCTCGCGTCGGCGCGCTTCGCAGACGTGTACGGGGCGCTGCGGATCATCAAGGGCCGGATCCTCGACGCGGAGGGCGCGACGGCCGAGCGCACGGCGCTGCGCAACATCCTCCACTACGTCACGCCGGTGTGGGCGCCCGAGGCGTCGGTGGCGGAGCTCGGCCGCACGCTCGTCGCGCAGCGCGGCCCGCTGCGCGTCGCGGTGCCCGAGCCCGTCGATGGGCAGGACCAGTGGTCGCGTCACTCGCTGATCGCGCGGCTCCACACGCGACACCTCCGCCTGCTCGCCGACGAGCCGCCGCCGCGCTTGTTCGCGGTGCTGCGGCCGGACGGCGCGCTGGCCGGGGAGAAGGGGTTGGAGAATCACGTGGTGGACTCCGTGGTCGCGCAGATCGTCGCGGCCGATACGGAGGACGCGGAAGCGAAGGCGCGCGAGCGACTCGAGGCGCTCGAGGCGAAGGACGGTCACGTGTTCATCCTGATCGTGGGCGCGTCCTGGTTCGACGAGACGAAGCTCGATCTCGACGCGGTGGGTTCGCGGTTGGGGCTCGATCACCCGGTGCTGTGTGTGCCGGGCGCGACGGAGGCGGATGTCGATCTGTCCGCGGTGTCGACGACGTCGCACGCAGCGTACCGCCAACTCATGCAGGAAATCGGAGACGAATGATGACGGACGAGAACGCGAGGCTCGAATTCGAGCCGGACACCATCAACGCGCCGGAGCCGGCGGCGGCGATGCAGGGGCGGGTCGGCGCGGATCGCCGGGATGGGTCGTT
>JAUHYN010001194.1 GCA_030426505.1 bacterium
CGGGGCGCCCGTCTTCGACGATCAGTCGGATGTGCTCGGCGGGGATCTCACCGGTCCACGTGTGGGTGATGCCGACGCCTCCGGAGCGCCGCTTGGAGAGGCCCGCCATCGCGCTGCCGTCCTTCGCGATCCGCACGCGGAGCGTCCACCCGTCGCGGGTCGCTTCGTAGCCGCGCGGTGACCGGACGAGCCGGGTGAAGTGGACGTCGGGTCGGCGCGGGCGCGTGTGTAAAGCGCTCGTAACCACAGCGGTGTCCTCTGCAGAGGACGCTCCGAGGCCCGCACATCGAGCCGATTCCACTCACGAGGACAGTCGATCGCCGTCGGCCGCGCGTTCGCGCCGTGGCGCGCGCCTTGCGTTGGCTCACACGCATGAGCCTGCCGTTGATCGAGCGTGTCCTCGAGGGAGATGCCGCTGCCTGGGACGAGCTCGTCGAGCTCCTGACGCCGGTCTTCGTGGCCGTCGCGCGGCACGAGCTCTCGCGCAATCTGGGGGGGCGAGTCGGAGTGCGCGACGTCGACGATCTCGTCCACGAGGTCTTCCTCGCGCTGATCTCGGACCGCGGCCGCACGCTCCGCCGCTACGACGGTCGCACCGACGTGCGGACGTTGTTCAAGGTCTACGCGCGCTCGCGCATCCGCGACATCGCGCGAAAGGAGAACCGCCGTCGAGCGCTGCTGGGCCGTCGCGTGGACGTGGACGAGGCCTACGATCTCGAGACGCCGACGCCGAGGCCGGACCAGATCGTCGAGGCTCGAGAGCTCGCGGCGTCGATCCGCCGGGGCGTCTCCGAGGCGCACCGCACCCCGCTCGCGCGCGTGATGACCGAGCTCGTGCTGTTCGAGCAGGCGTCGACGGACGACGTGCAGGCCAAGACCGGAAAGACGCGCCAGCAGATATTCCGATGGCGCTCGCGCATCATGCAGACGGCGCGCGCGTGCTGCGTGGAGGCGGAGGGATAGCTCTCAGCGACCAGCGGGCAGCCGGCAGCTCCTCGGTGCGACGCTTCAGCGCCTGATGCGCTCGGGAGATCTTGCTGCGGACTGGAAGCTATTTGCTGCGGGCTCTTAGGGCGCCAGGTCGCGCTCGAAGACGAGGCGGAAGCCGATCTCGTCGGCCCTCGGGGCGTCGCCTGCGACCGATGTTGTGCCCACGATCTTCTTGCGCGGGCTCCGCCAGCTGCCGCCAGCGACGACGCGATCCTGGCACCACTCCCAGACGTTACCGAGCATGTCGTGGAGCCCGACGCGGTTCGGGGCTTTGAGCCCGACCGGTTGCGCTGACTCCGCGTTCTCGGCGAACCAAGCGATCGTTTCGAGGTTGGTGTCGTAAACGTCGCGTGGGTCGTCGCCGAGGCAAGCGTGTCGCCACTCGTCGAAGGTGGGGAGCCGGAGCCTCCCGCTGAGTTCGGTGCGTGCGTGGTTGATCAGCTCGAGGCACTGGGGGTGTGTCACGTCCGTCTTCGGTCGGTCGTCGCGGGGCGTGTCGTCGCGTTGGATGAAGGCCCACAGCGCGTTGGTGACCGGCGTCTCCGAGAACCACAACAGCTCTTCGCCGCGCGCGACGGAGCGGAACGCCACGGGGAACCCGCTGATCGAGATCGTGCGTCGGTCCCCGGCCTCGGCGCTGTCGAGGTCGAAGTCGTCCACGTCGTAGGGGCTGCGGAACTGCTGGACGACGGAGACGTGCGCGCGCGCCTCGAACCACTCGAGGATGTGGTGTCGGTTCCGAGTCGCTCCGATGGAGACGACAAGGGTCGGACGGTCCATCGCGGGGACTTGTCTCAACCTGTCGATGATGCGGTCCACCGACTGGAGGTCCGTCGCGGCGACGCCGAGGCGGTTGAGGCCGACGAACGTCCCCGGAGCGAAGTCTTCGCCAATCGCCTGGATCTCGTTGGCGTCGAAGAGCCGTGGCGTGGCGGCCCTCGGGTCGGAGACGAGGAGGCGATCGACGCGTCGCAGCGCCTTGGTGTCGCCCTCGACCAACTCGACGTGGACCGTGTCATTCGCTTCGCTCTCGATGCGCGCGATGCACGCGATGAGTCCTTGCACGACCAGCGCGGCGGCCTCGGCCGGCTCACGAGAGCGCCACAGGCGGTGGTTGTCTTCGAGGTCGAGTCCGTTGAAGCGTCTCGATGACTCGTCGTCGGCGAAGACGCGAGCGAGCTCGGTGCGGACGGCGGCCGCGAGCGCGTCGGCGTTGGTCGGCAGTTCGAGGAACCGCTGGGCGGCGCGATAGCCGCTGTAAGCCTTCCACCGGGCTTTGTACTCCGCGTCCTTCTTCAGCACGTTCGCGCGGAGATCGCGCGGGATGCGATCCGCGTCGTCCATGAGTTCGACGAGGAGCTGAGTCGCGCCACCGAATCCCGCGAGGATGTAGAGCGGTTGGTCCATCTGGAGTGATCGCCACGCTTCCTCGACGATGCCCGGGAACAAGCCAACGTATCCGCGCCGTCGTCCGCCGAGCGCGATGCGCGCGAAGATGCGCTTCGGATCGGCCATCACGCGCCGGAGGTCGGAGAGGTAGACGAACCCCGGGAGGCGGGCGGCGGGGTCGAACAGGAGTCCCTCGTAGCCCTCCTCGTCCGCAGGGCAGGCGATCGTCCGCGTGTGTCGATGCGGCGCGCGGACATCGGCGGCGACGTAGCGCTTGAGGAGCTCGGCGGATTCCGTGGCGCGTTCGTTGTACGCCTGGACGAGGTTCCAGAGCGCCTCCGTCACGCCGCCTCGACGGTCGTCCCCGGCGTAGACGATCTCCCCGCCCGCCGCCAAGACGACCTGGGCGATCCGGAGGAGCGCGT
>JAUHYN010000076.1 GCA_030426505.1 bacterium
GGAGCGGTTGTCGAAGATGACCACCAGGATCGCGCGGTCCGCCACGACCGAGATGTGGAGGTTGTCCCGTGTGCCCTCGTGGAAGAGCGTCGAGAACTCCTTCTCGCCCATGAGTTTGGCAAGGCCACCCGTCGCCGCGATCTCCCCCGCGACGAGCGAGGCCATCGACGTGCTGTCGAGGTTCGCCGTCTCACCGGCCGACGCGATGAGCTGGCCGTTCTTGTCGATCACGAAGACGACCCGCGCGTTGGCGTCCCGACCCAGCTTCAGACAAACGGCTTCGATACGACGAAACTCCTCGTCGTACATCACCATCTGCGAGGCCATGTCAGAACGCTCCGATCGGCTGGAAACTGCCGATTTCTCTGGTATTCGAACGCACGGAGTCTCCGAAGGAGGGCCATCCTAGCACGGTCCGTGACCCACGCAAGGTCGCGGGCGTCATAGCTCTTCGATGGGCACCATCAACGTGATCGGCTCCCCGACGTGTGCGGGGAACTTCGTCTTCTCGAGGACCAATTCGAGGCACCCACGCAGCGTCACGAGCCCCGGCACCGTCTGCTTGACCGCTTCCACGTCCGGCTCCGAGCCGTCGTTGGGGATCCACACCCGGAAGACGTAGTTGCCGGTCTTCGTGTCGAGATTGATGCGCTCGCGCCGATAACACGCGGCGATCTGTTCCGCGCGCCCCTGCACGAGCTTCTCGGCCTCGTCGGGCGTGAGGGGCTCCTGCCGGATCCCCTTCGCGTCGTAGAGCGGTTTCGAAGGCGGCGGCGGCGGCGGTGTCGAGCAAGCCCCCACCACCAACGCCGCGAGCAACCACGAGGCTCGACCCATCACTTCCGTTTCGTCTAACAGAACTCGCGCCGTGGCGAAACGCGTCCCCGCCCCATTGCTCCGCCGTGCGCTCGTCGCTTGGTACACCGCGAACCGCCGCGACCTCCCCTGGCGTCGGACCTCGGATCCCTACGCCGTCTGGGTGTCCGAGGTGATGCTGCAGCAGACCCGCGTCGACACCGTCATCCCGTACTACGAGCGCTTCCTCGAGCGGTGGCCCACCGTCGAAGCGCTCGCCGACGCCGACGACGACGACGTCCGCGCCGCGTGGTCCGGGCTCGGATACTACCGGCGCGCCAACTCGATGCTCGCCGCCGCCGCCCAGATCGTCCGCGATCACGGCGGCGCCCTCCCCCACGACGTCGACGCGCTCGTGAAGCTCCCGGGCTTCGGCCGCTACACCGCGGGCGCCGTCGCGTCGATCGCGTACGGCAAGCGCGCGCCCGCCGTCGACGGCAACGTCCAGCGGACCCTCGCACGAATCTTCGGGATCGATGGCGACGTGACGTCCGGCCCCGGCTCGAAGGCCGTGTGGAACCAGGCCGCGATCCTCGCGAACTGTGACGAGCCCGGCGACCTCAACCAGGCGCTGATCGAGCTCGGCGCCCTCGTGTGTACGCCGCGCAACCCAGCTTGCGAGCAGTGCCCCGTGAGGACGGACTGCGTCGCGTACGCCGAGGGCCGACAAACGTCGATCCCCCCGCCACGCGTCCGCGCGAAGAAGAAGGAGGTCGAGCTGACGATGGTGCTCATCGTCCGCCACGGCGATCACCTCCTCCTCGAACGCCAACCCGACGACGGCCTCTTCGGCGGACTGTGGTGCCTCCCGATGCTCGAGGGCCACCTCGATCCGGCCGGCGCCGCCGACGAGGCGCTTCGCCGCCACGGCTTCGAGCTCGACGGCGTGGAAGAAGCTGCGGAGCTCGAAGCGATCCTCACCCACCGCCGCCTGCGTATCCGCATAGTGCGCGCTCACGGCGGCCCAGCGCGCGCGAGCGGCGCGATGAAGTGGATCGCGCTCGAAGCGCTCGAAGACTACGGCATCCCCACGGTCACCGTCCGTGCCCTGCGCGCCGCGCTCACCCCCGACGAGCGCGCGCGCGCGACCCTGAAGGACCGCCGCAACGCCGGCGCGCGCCCCGGCTGATCCGGCGCGCGAGCGCCGTCGTCCCCACCTCGGTCGCTAGGCAGGGTCACCGAACTGCCCTAAAGTCGCGCCACGTGCTGACCGGTGGATCGGTCTTCGGCGAGTACAAGCTGCTCAGCCCGCTCGGCCGGGGCCCAAAAGCGAGTGTGTGGGTCGCGACGCGCATCGACCGCGACGTCCGCGTGGCGCTGAAGATCGTCGAGCCCACCAAGCTCCCGCCCGACAAGATGAAGCGGCGCCTCGACGCCCTCGTCCGCGCCGTCACCAAGGCCGGCCGCCTCGAACACGCGAACCTCCCCGGCGTCTACGGGACCGCGGTACGCGACGACGGCCTCTTCGGGATCGCCTGCGAGTACTTCGACGGCGGCCCATTCACCAACATGGGGCACGTCGCGGATCCGCTCGTGCTCGAGCGCGTGCTCCGCTTGCTCACGCAGCTCGGGACTCTGCTCGCGTGGCTACACGATCACGGGATCGTCCACGGCAACCTCAAGCCGTCGAACGTCCTCGTCACGCCGGGCGCGTACGGGCCGACGGTGAAGGTGCTCGATCTGTGTTGGTCGATGGCCGGGCTCGGGAGCCCGAACGATCGCCCGTTCGTCTCGCCCGAAGCGAACGTGCGCGAGCCGATCACGCCCGCGACGGATCAATGGGCGATGGCGAAGCTGCTCCACCAGCTCGCGGTCCACACGAGCCCGCAGGGCGCGTCGCCGTCGCAGGCGTTGACCGCGCTCCCGATCGGCGTGTTGCGCGTGTTGAAGCGCGCGCTCGAGAACAGCCCGCGCGCGCGCTTCAACTCGATGAGCGCGTTCGTGCAGGCGCTCGAACACGCGCGCGAAGAGCTGCTCGAAGGCGAAGAGCGCCCCGTCGCGACGCGCGAGCCGACAGTGCCGATCGCGTTCGAGGAGAAGACGGCGCCGCACCCGGTCGTGGGGCGGGGCGCGGCGGACACCGCGCCGGGGATGCCGCCGGTGCAGCGCCCGGAGGAAGACACCGGCGACTTCGTCCCCGTCGAAGCACCGACCGAGTCGAACAACGCGGTGCGCGGCCCGCGCCCGACGGTCGACCTCGGGATCGAGCCAACCGACAACTTCGCGCCGGTCGTGCGCGGGCCGCCGTCGGAGGGGCTCGGCGCGATCAACCCGTCCGCCGATGCGATGGGGCGCGTGATGGACGAGCGCCCGGTGCGCCCGCAGGACCCGACGGATCGCTTCGCCGCGGCGCCCAAGAAGAAGCGCCGCACCGGTGTGTTCGTGGTGCTCGCCCTCGCGCTCATCGCGATCGCGGGCGCGGCTTGGGTGTTGTTCACGGACCCGCAGTTCCTCGAGGCGCGCGCGCCGATGGTGGCGACGCCGACGCCCGCCGGAGCGCCGTCGAACACGCCGCCGCCCGCGCAGGCGCCGCCAACGGACACGCCGCCCACGGACACGCCGCCGGCGACAGCACCGCCCACCGAGGCGCCGCCCCCGCCGGACGTCGAACCGCCCGCGAAGGCGCCGCCCTCGGAGGCCCCGGGTGTGCCGGCCGAGATCATCGCGCTCCAGAAGAAGTGCGAAGGCGGATCGGGGCGCGCGTGTGTCTCGCTCGGCGAGAAGTTCGAGGACGGCGACGGCGTCGCGGCGAGTCGTCGCGGCGCGTTGGTCTGGTTCGAGCGCGCGTGCGATCTGCGCAACACGAGCGGGTGCTTGCACGCAGCGTCGACGTTGGTCGCGATGGGCAGCGGCGCGCGGGCGCGGCGCGTCTACGAGCGCGCGTGCGACGCGCGGAACGCGACGGCCTGCGACCAACTCGCGGATCTATACCGACGGGGCATCGGCGGGCGGAAGAGCGAGCGCACGGCCGACGCGTTCGCGCGGCGCGCCTGCGAGTTCGGGCTACGCCGCGCGTGTGAATGATCGCCGCGTGCGATCTACTTCTTCGCCTGCGCGTCTTCCGGGAGCTTCGCGTGCGACATCATGTGGTCGCCGATGTACTTCGCCATCAGGTCGGCCGGCATCGGAGTGAGCGTGATGGGCAGCTCGATCTTCTTGCCTTCGCGTTTGATGGTGCAGGTGACCTTCTTCCCCGGCACCTTGATCTTCGCCATCTTCTCCCAGTTCTCCTTGGCGAAGGTGATGCCGTCGAGGCCGACGAGGATGTCCCCGGTCTTGATCCCCGCCTGCTCGGCCGCCGTCCCCGCGAAGACCTCCGTCACCACGAGGTGATCCGGGCCCTTCGAGTCGTCGAGGTCGACGCCGATGAAGCCGGTCTTCTTCATCTTCGACACCATCTCGTTCAGGCAGTCCTGAACGGGCGCCGTACACTTGTGGTCATCGCCCGCGAGCACCGCCGCGGGGGCGAGCACGAGCGTGGCCGTCAACAACATGCGATTCAACATGGTCCCAAACCTCCAGGTGCGATCCAGGCTAGGGCATGCGCACCGACCCCCGCCCCTGAGAACGTGTAAATCTTGTAAACATCGTGGGCCTTCGTCCGCGTTGGTGGGACAGTTCGAACGACGTGCAGCGTAGCCTCCGCACTCGCCTGACAGACCACGCGCTCATCGTGGGATTCGGTGTCGCGCTGGTGCCGCTCCTCGTCTTGCTCGTGCTGCAGGTCGGGTGGCTGCGCGAGCTCGACGAGACCTCCGCCGTCGCGCACCGCGCCGCGCTGCGGAGTTGGGCAGAGGCGTCGGGCAACGCGGTCGAACAGTTCTACCGCACGACCGCGGAGCGCCTGCTCAACGTTCCGGTCGCCTTGCTCCCTTCGCAGGATCTCGATCGCATCGGGAAGTTCTGGTCCGGCAAGTCACGCGAAGGCGTGAAGACGTTGTTCGTCATCGACTTCGTCGACTCGCCGACCGGGAGCTTCTACATGTTCTCGGAGAAGGAGCAGCGCCTCGTCTCGAGCCCCGCGTCGGAGGAGTCGCTCGCGATCATCCTCGCGACGCTGCCGTGGCAGGGCTGGGCGCGCAACGCGGGCGCGACGGTCGAGAACCTCGGTCTGCAGGCGAACGAGAACGACCCCAACCACCGTCTCGTGCTGCGACCCGTCGTCGGGAACGATGAGCGCGTCCAGGGCGTCGTGGGCTTCGTTCCGGACCGAAACTATCTCGCGCAGACGCTCCTCCCGCGCGTGACCCGCGAGACCGCGTCCGAGTTCTTCGGGGAGGATGTGCAAGCCGACCTGCGCGTGGTTACACGTGACGGCAACGGCAAGGTCGTCTTCGGCACTGCGCCGGAGGGCACGGTGGATGCATCGGTGCGCATCCCGTTCCTGTTCCACGATCACCGCATCGGCGTGCGCAGCGAGGGCTACACACGTGAGCGGTGGTTGGGCGGGCGCTTCGTATTCAACATGACGCTCGGGCTCCTCTCCGCCGCGATGCTGATCGCCGGTCTCGCGCTCGCGCTGTACTCGGCGCGCAGGTCGCTTCGTCTGTCACAGATGAAATCCGACTTCGTCTCGAACGTCTCCCACGAGCTCCGCACACCCCTCGCTTCGATCCGGTTGTTCTCGGAGCTGCTGCGCTCGGGGCGCGTGAAGTCGTCGGAGCGCGTCGTCGAATACGGCGATCACATCGAAGCGGAGACGCGACGTCTGTCGCGATTGATCGACAACATTCTCGACTTCTCGAGGATCGAATCCGAGCGGAAGGAGTATCACCCGGAGCCGACGTACGTACTCGATCTGGTGCGACCGGCGCTGCGAGCCTTCGACGTGCGAATCGAACAGGGTGGCTTCGAGTTGGTGACGCGCTTCCCGGACGCGCCGGGACCGATCGCCGCGCTCGACGCGGACGCGGTCGGGCAGGTCCTCCACAACCTCCTCGACAACGCACTGAAGTATTCCAAGGCGAGCGGCGGGACGATCGAGGTCACGGTGGAAGAGCGCGACGGCTCGGTCGTCATCTCGATCCGGGACGAGGGTGTCGGCATCGCGGCCGCGGATCAGAGAAAGGTGTTCGATCGATTCCATCGCGTGAGTACGGGCCTGGTCCACGACGTCAAAGGGAGCGGGTTGGGCCTCGCGATCGTCGACCACGTGGTGAAGTCGCACGGCGGTCGCGTTACGCTCACGAGCGCATTGGGAGAAGGCAGCACGTTCGCGATCCACTTGCCGTTGTGGAGCGCGGACGACGAAGAGGCGTTGGATGGCTAGGCTTCTGATCGTCGAAGACGACCGCGCGATGGCGATCGCGTTGCGTGACGGCTTCGAGTCCGAGGGCTACGAGGTCGTCACCGCCCACGACGGCGCGCGCGCACTCGAGATCGCGACCGAGGATCCGCCGGACCTGGTCGTGCTCGATCTGATGCTCCCGAAGGTCAGCGGCGACGACGTCTGCGTGCGCCTACGAGCGAAGGGCGCTTCGCTCCCGATCATCATGCTCACCGCGCGGAGCGAGGAGCAGGACAAGATCCGAGGCCTCAAGCTCGGCGCCGACGACTACATCACCAAACCGTTCTCGTTCCAGGAGCTCATCGCGCGCGTCGAGGCGGTGCTCCGTCGCACGGGACCGAGCGAACCCGCGTCGGAGTCGGTGACGATCGGCGACGTCGAGATCGACTTCGCGTTGGGCGTCGCCACGCGCGACGGCGCGCGAATCGATCTGTCGGTGCGCGAGCTGCGGCTCCTCGAGTTCTTCGTCGCGCACAAGAACGAGGTCGTGGATCGCGACGCGCTCTTGCAGGCGGTGTGGGATCACGACGACGCGCCGTTCACGCGCACCGTCGACGTGCATGTCTCGAAGCTGAGGAAGAAGCTCGGCGACGACCCCGCGCACCCGCGATTCCTCCTGACCGTCCACGGCGCAGGCTATAAGCTGCGTCTGCCTTGATGGATCCGTTCTTCGAGCGCGACGGCGCGACCTACCTCCCCTCCGTGTGGACGCGCGGGCCGTGGGACGATCGCTTCCAACACGGCGGTCCCCCGTCCGCGCTCCTGCTGCACGCGATCCACGACGCGATGCCGAGCGGCTTCGCGGTCGCGCGGTTGACGATCGACTTCCTCCGCGCGGTCCCGATCGCGCCGCTGACGATCGAACTCGGCTCGCCCGAGGGCGGGCGCCGCGCGAAGCGCCTGCGAGCGGTGCTGCGTGCGGACGGTGACGCGGTGCTCGAGGCGAGCGCGCTCTTCCTCGCGGAGTCGGACGACGCCGAACACCGGACGCTCGAGCGCGCGGGGACGGTCGAGGCGCCGTGGCCCGAACCCGAGTCGATCGAGCCGTTCGAGTTCCCGTTCTTCCGGAGCGAAGAGGCGTATCACCGCGCCATCGACGTCCGCGTCGTCGACGCCCCGTGGGGCAGCACGCCGGTGCGGTGCTGGGCGCGCCCGGTCGTCGAGCTCGTCGCCGGCGAGGCGACGCGCCCCGAAGAAGCCGTCGTGATCCTCGCGGACGCCGAGAGCGGCATGGGCCCGCCGGTGGATCCGATGAAGTACAACTACGCGAACCCGGACCTCACAGTGTACTTCGGGCGCCGCCCCAGCGGGCCGTGGACCGGCCTCGACATCCGCTCACGCGCCGACGGCGCGGGGATCGGGATCGCCGAGAGCGCGCTGCGCGACGCGAGCGGAGTGTTCGGGCGGAGCGCGCAGTCCCTCCTCGTGACTCCACGCTAGAGGAGCCCGCAGCAAATAGCTTCCAGTCCGCAGCAAGATCTCCCGAGCGCATCAGGCGCTGAAGCGTCGCACTGAGGAACTGCCAGCTGCCCGCTGGTCGCTGAGAGCTAATGCGTCTCTTCGCGATCGATCTCCTCGACGATCGCGCTGATCTGCTTCACGTCGACGACGCGCAGCGAGTCGTCCCAAGGGATCGGGAGCCCGGCCTCCTTCGGGAACAGCACGTACGCGCCCTCCGGGATGCCGGAGACGTTCGCGCCGAACGACGCGTCGTCCTCGCTCTCCGCGCGCGCGACTTCGACGACCTTCCCGTAGGCCGCCTTCGCGACGGCGTCCTTCGCGCCGGGCGGGAGGAACAGTCCACCCGACGAGCGATCTTCGGAGGCCACGAGCCGCACGAGCACCCGCGGACCGAGCGGCATGACGTGGCGCGTCTTGTTGTCCGGCGGCGCGAGCGGGTTCGGCTTGGAGGGAGGCGTATCGTCTTCCATCGACGGCGCCCCGTATCTTCGAACGGTACACACGAAGCAAGCGCGACCATCGCGCCGAGCGCGGGGTGTCCCGAGGTGGACCGGCCGCCCGCATGAGGTTACGGCAGTCACCGTGAAGGGCGCGCGACGTCTCCTCTTCAACGTCCTCGGCGTCCTGGTCGGTTGCCTCCTGATCTACGTCGTCGTCGAAGGGGCCTGCAGCGCCCTCCTCCTCGCGTGGGACCTCGGCTTCAAGACGGTCGGCGGGCTGCGCTCGGGCAAGTACGTCCAGTTCGACGACGAGCTCGGGTGGGTCGGCGCACCCGGCACGCACCTCGCGGACTTCAGCGGCCCAGGCCGTGACATCACGATCGACGCGCGCTCCTTGAGGATCACCGCGCCCCCGGACGACGACGACTCCGTCACCGTCCTGTGCAGCGGCGACTCGTTCACGTTCGGCGTCGGCGTCGGCGACACCGAGACCTGGTGCTACCGCCTCGGCGTCGACCACCCGCGCCTCGCCACCCTCAACGCCGGCGAACCCGCATACGGGCTCGGGCAGATGTACCTGAAGGCCGCGCGCCTCGCGGACGACGTGAACTGGGACGTGCAAGTCTTCGCGTTCATCGCGGACGACATCCGCCGCATGACGACCTCCGAGTTCGTCGGGCGGAACAAGCCGCGCTTCGTCCTCGACGACGCCGGCGCTCTGAAGCTGGAACGCGATCGCGTCGCGGAGAGCTCGCGCGTGTACGCGTGGGTTCGCGCGAACAAGCGCGTGTTCGCGAACCTCCGCGTCCTCGAGCTCTCGGATCGGATCCGCCAGAAGATGGCCGGCCCGCCCGCGCCGCGACCGTCCGACGACGAGACCGCGCGACTCGCCGGCGCGATCTTCGAGCAGACCGCGAAACTCAACGCCGAGAAGGGGCGGCGCGCGGTCTTCGTCTTCCTCCCGGGCGGCGCCGACGTGGACCCCGCGGACACCGCGTGGCGCCCGAGGATCGCCGCGGAGTGTAAGCGACGCGGCTTGCACTGCGCCGAGCTCGTGACGCCGTTCCGCGCGCTCTCGGATGCCGACCAAGAGGGCATGTTCGAGCCCGTGACGAACCACTACAACGCGCGCGGGAACGCGTGGATCGCGGAGCGCATCGCGGGTCTCGTGCGGACCGCGACGACCGCGTCGGGATCGCCGTAGGCGTTAGCGGCGAACCGCGCTAGGGATCGCGGCGTGAAGCGATACGATCTCGAGCGCGTCGACCTCCCCAAGCTCTCCGGCGGGGGCCTCGCGATGTTCGCGCGCGCACTGGAGGCTCCGGTCGTCGGGGCCGCCGCGCTCCGCAAGCTCGCGAACGACGCCGGCGTGGGCGTGCTCGCCGACGCCCGCCTCGACGAAGCCCCGCGACCGCTCCCGCTCGTCCCGGCGCGCGTCGCGGATCCGAACCGCAAGGATCCCGCGGTCGACCTCGCGCCGCTCGACGCCGCGGCACGGACGGATCGCTACACGGCGCAGCAGATCATCGCGTCGTACCGGAGCGGCGCCTCGGATCCCGTGAAGACCACGACCGAGATCTTCGAGCGCATCGACGCGCGCACCGACCTCGGCACGGTGTTCATCGCCAAGCAGATCGACCACGCGATCAAGTCCGCGAAGGCCTCGAAGGAGCGCTGGGACGCCGGGCGCCCGCTCGGCCCGCTCGACGGCGTCCCGGTCGCCGTGAAGGACGAGATGGATCTCGAGCACTACCCCACGACCGTCGGGACGAAGTTCCTCGGCCGCGACCCCGCCTCGGAGGACGCGACGATCGTGAAGCGCCTCCGTGCCGCCGGCGCCGTCTTCCTCGGGAAGGCGAACATGCACGAGATCGGCATCAACCCGAACTGCGCGAACCAACACTACGGCCTCGTGCGCAACCCGTACGATCCCACGCGCGACACCGGGGGCAGCTCGTCCGGCCCCGCCGCCGCCGTCGCCGCGCGGTTCTGTCCGCTCGCGCTCGGCGCCGACGGCGGCGGGTCGATCCGCATCCCCGCCGCGCTCACCGGCACGGTCGGACTCAAGGCCACGTTCGGGCGCATCAGCGAACACGGCGTGGCGCCGCTGTGTTGGTCGGTCGGGCACGTCGGTCCGATCGGGACGACCGTCGCCGACGTCGCGCTCGGCTACGCGTTGATCGCCGGACCGGACGCCACCGACCCGAACACGCTCGTGCAGCCCCCGGTGGAGCTCGGCGCGCTGGACGGGAAACTCGAGGGCAAGAAGATCGGCGTCTTCCGCCCGTGGTTCGAGCACGCCGAGGCGTCGATCGTGGCGTGCTGCGACGAAGCCGTGAAGCACCTGGTCGACGCGGGCGCCGAGCTCGTCGCGGTCGACGTCCCGCACCTCGACCTCACGCGCGTCGCGCACGCGATCACGATCCTCTCCGAGATGGCGACGTCGATGGACGACCACAAGGAGCACCACCACCTGCTCGCGCCGAACGTCCGCGTGAACCTCGCCGTCGCGCGATCGTTCACTTCGACCGACTACGTCCGCGCTCAGCGCGTCCGCGCCCGCGCGATGGCGGCGCTCGACGAGGTCTTCGAGGCGGTGGACATCCTCGTCACGCCGTCGACCGCGATCACCGCGCCGCCCATCCCGGTGACGGATCCGAAGACCTCGTGGTCGGACCTCTCCACCGTGACCGAGCTGATGCGCTACGCGTTCCTGCAAAACCTCACGGGGAACCCGGCGCTGAGCGTCCCGGCTGGCTACGACGCGAACGGGCTCCCGATCGGCGTGCAGCTCACCGGGCGCCACTGGGACGAGGCGCTGCTCCTCTCGGCCGGGCTCGCGGTGGAGGCCCGCGTAGCGTACCGGCCGGCGCCGGAAAGCGGCGCGTAATCGATTCCACGCCCGCGATCCTCGACGGTGAGCGGGTTATGGTCGCGCGCCCCGGTCTCGATCTCGATCCGCACTTCGATCTCGCGGGGTACTTCGCCGCGCTCGACGCGACGCTCGCCCCGAACCCAGGCGCCGCCCCGGGCGCGACGTCGATCGTCGCCTCCGCGCTCGCGCCGGCCGAACTCGCGCGCCGCTACATGCAGCAGTGGCTCGACCGCACGGCGCAGACGTCGCGGTGGGGCGTTCGGTCGTCGGCGCTCGACTCCGACGAAGCCCTCGAGCTCCTCGCGACCGTGGACCTCGACGCGTTCGGGCCGGATCTCGAGCGCGCGCTCCGCGGTCGCGCGCCGCACGTGCTCGCGCGCGACGCCGCGCAGTACGGCCTCACCGTCGCCGACCTCGTGCAGCTGGTGACGACCGAGCTCCTCGGTCGACGTCGCACGGGCGCGTCAGGCGGCGCTGCGCCCGGGCTCTGAGCCGAGGTAGCGCCGGATCCACCACACCGCGAGGTAGATCAGCGGTGTGTCGAGGAGCGCGATCACGAACTTCGCGACGTACGCGCTCGAGACGATCACGATCAGATCACCGACGCTCCCGTCGAACACCGCTTCGTTGCGGTAGAGGAACACGAAGCCGACGGTGAAGGAGTCGACGAGCTGCGACGTCATCGTGGAGACGTTGTTGCGCAGCCAGAGCCAGCGCCCGTCGGTCAGCTTCTTCACGAGGTGATAGACGCGCACGTCGACCATCTGCGCGAAGAGGTACGCGAGCATCGACGCGAAGAAGAGGCGCCACGTCGGCGAGAAGACGGCCTGGTACTGGGCCTCGAGTTGGTAGCCGGTCGCCGGAGGGAGCGACAGGCCGATCAGCACCAGCGCGAGCAGCACGAGGCTCATCGTGAAGCCGAGCACCACGAAGTAGCGCGCTTGCCGCTCGCCGAAGATCTCGCTGACGACGTCGGTCACGAGGAACGTGAGTGGGAAGCAGAAGATGCTGACCGGGAGCGTGAGCGGACCGAGCGGGAACAGCTTCGTCCCGACCGTATTGGTGAGCACCACCAGGCAGACGAACGTGGCGGTCAGCGTCCCGAAGACGAGGCCGCGCCGATCGGTAGGGAGCTCCGGCGCCACGCGCGGATGCTTGCACAGCGTCGCGCGCGCCGCGAGTGACCCGGTCGCTCCGTCGTGCGACAACGCCGCGCGTGAACGACGACCAAAGCGTCCACCTCGCGATCGCGACGGCCGTCGCGCGCGCGCTCGGCTCGAAGGCGACGCCCGTTCGCTACGCGACCGGATCCGTACCGGTGTTCGCGGTCGACGACTTCGCGCTGAAGCTCTTCCCGCCGAGCGAGGCGTCGTACCTCGCGAACGAGTCCGCCGTCCTCCGCGCGATCGATGGCCACCTCCCCCTCCCCACGCCGCGCATCCTCGCGACCGGGCGCTGCGACGGCTGGTACTACCTCGCGATGTCGCGCCTCGACGGCCGCCCGCTCGACGAGGTCTGGGGCACGATCCCGTCCGACGATCGCGTTCGACTCATGGTCACGCTCGGTGAAGGGATCGCCGCGCTCCACGCGATTCCGCACGAAGGCCTCGCGGGCGTGTCCGCCGACTGGGACGGTTTCGTCGTGCGCTGGTGCGAAGACGTCCGCACGCGCCAATCCAAGAAGGGCCTCGCGGCGCCCTGGCTCGACCAGGTCGCGCCGTTCCTCACGCGCCACCTGCACGACGACGGGCGACGCGCGCTGTTGCACACCGAGATCATGCGCCAGCACGTCCTCGCCGCGCCGGGCGCCGACGGTTGGCGGATCACCGGACTGGTCGACTACGAGCCGTCGATGGTCGGCGCGCCGGAGTACGAGCTGTCTTCGGTCGGCGTCTTCACCTCGTGCGCGGAGCCGGGGTTGTTCGGCGCGTACCTCGAAGGCTACGGCGCGAAGTGGGACGCGTCGTTGCCGAACCGAGTGATGGCGCAAGCCATCTTGCACCGGTACTCGAACCTCCGCTGGTACCTCGAGCGCCTCGGCGACTTCGGTACGACCGATCTCGAGGCGCTGGCGGCGGCGTGGTTCAGACCGTAGCCGGCCGACGGATGCGCACGAGCCGCTCGGGGGGCGCGACGGGATCCGGCGCGTCGAACGCCTCCCTCACGATCTCGAAGCGCCCGTGATCGAACGGCCGGCCGGGGGCGCGCGCGACAGGGACGAGGCGCTCGCGGAGGTTCGCCTTCGCGAGCTGGCGCGCGCGGTAGTGGCAGAACGGGTTGTCACCGGGGCGCCCGAGGATCGCGTGCGCCGTGAACGTGCATCCGCCGCGACAGACCTCGGCGAAGTCGCACGTCCGACAGAAGCCGCCGAGGTCCTCGACCGTGCGGCGCGTGTTGAACGTGAGGCGCGTCGACGCCCAGATCTCCGCGAGCGTTCGGCTGCGGAGGTTGCCGCCCACGTAGTCCGCGCTCTGCAGCGACGGGCAGCCCTTCACGTCTCCGTTCGACTCGATGCCGAGCACGAACATCCCCGCCTGACAGCCCGACCAGTGATCGCGCCCCGCCGGCGCGAGCGAGCGCAACAGCGCTTCTTCCGGACCGAAGTACCCGAGGTTGTTCCCGGGCATGATCCGAATGTCGTCCTCGAACGCGCGCGCCTTGAGCGCAGCGACGCGCGGCAACACGTCGAGCAGATCCCACGGCTGGAGCAACAGGTCGGGACGATCCGCGGCGCGCCCGAGCGGCGCCGTGATCTGGATCTGCCACGCGCGAATGCCCGCGTCGCGGAGGTGATCGTAGAGCGCCTCGAGGTCACCGCGGTTGAGGCGGTTCACGTTGATGTTCGACGCGACAGTGATCCCCGCCGCGCGCAACGTCGCGAGCGCGCGCGTCGCGGCGGCGAAGCTCCCGGGGCGGCTGCGCATCCGATCGTGCGTCGCCTCCAGCCCGTCGATGCTCACCGACACCGAGTGCATCCCGGCCTCGGCCATCGCGCTGGCGAGCTCGGGCGTGATGCCGAGCCCGCCGGTCGTCATGGTCGGGCGGATGCCCGCCGCCGAGAGCGCGGCGACGATCTCGAGGAAGCCCTCGTGCAGATAGGCCTCGCCGCCGATCAACACGACTTCCCGCGCGCCCATCTCGGCGAGCTCCCCGACGACGCCGAGCGCCTCTTCGGTGGTGAGCTCGTCGTCGCGCGCGCGGGCGGCGCGCGAACCGCAGTGCGTACAGGCGTGATCACACGCGAGCGTGAGCTCCCAGACCACGTACGCCGGGTGCCGTTCGCGCACCACCTCGAGTCGCCGATGGGACACCGCCGCTACTCCTTCACACCGTCGACGCCGTCGCAGTTCTGATCGATGTCGTCGCCTTCGGGATCGTCGGCGAGCGGGTAGATCATCGGGTCCATGTCGGCGCAGTCGTCCGGCGTGCAGACGCCGTCTTCGTCGAGGTCTTCTTCACCGGCGGGGCACTGCATCGCGGGGG
>JAUHYN010000077.1 GCA_030426505.1 bacterium
TGCGGTCATAGCTCATCGCCTTGTGCTTGCTGGCGTTGGCCTGGACCTTCGAGCCGTCGATCGCGACGTGCCCGAGCTTCACGATGCCGGCCTTGTTGCAGAGCTGGAGCACCTGCAGGAAGAGCGCCTCGAGTTCCTTCAAGTGGTCGCGTCGAAAGGCCGCGATGCGCGTGAAGTGCGGATGGCACTCGCCGGCGATCACGCGGAAGGCAACGTCCTCGTAGGTTCCACGGGCGATGCGTCGCGAGGAGAAGATGCCCGTGCAGTAGCCGTACAAGAGCAACGCGATCATGAGATCGGGGGCATAAGGTCGAGTCCCGCGCGTGTCCTTGCTCTGAATCGCATGGTGAAACTCGGCGAGGTCGAGCTCTTGAACGACGTCCAAGATGAAGTATGCGAGGTGACCGTCCGGCAGCCAGTCTGCGGGCGACGGCGGGAGGAGGTGCGACTGCATCGGCGACCACGCCTTGTACGACTTCACGTCAGCACGAGATCACGAGCGGGAGACCGTGTGGATCGGGCAACGCGTCGAGCGGAGCGGAGGCGGCGGGCGCGACGATTCGAAAGCCGGCCGCTACGCCGTCCGCAACTCGACTTGCCGATCGTCGGCGTCCGGATCGCTCGCCAACGCGAGGCCAACCTCGCCGAACCGAGGGCGTCGTGCCCGCCGCCGCAGCGCAGCGCGTACCGGGGCAACACGTCGCATGAGCTGCGGCATTCGCTCGAAGCTCCACGGGTCACACCACCCATCGGCTAGCGGGATCGAAGGCAACACGTGATGCGAAGCGCTGGCGGCGGACGGGGACCTCGCCGGAGGGAATCAGTTCGGCTCGCCCGCTTGGAGCGCTCAACGAAGCCGAGGGGCGGCACTATGGCGAGCCGAACGGCTTCTGACCGGAGGGGAGGTCCCCGGCCGACGCCGAAAGCGAGCCGAACCTGGGCACTCCGGGCCGGCTATCCGATACACGCTCCTAGCCGAGGTTCGTCTCGCAGTAGATCACGGGGCGCGCGTCGCGGACCTCGCAGGCGTTGGAGTTCTGCACCCCGAACGCGTCGCAGAACGCTCGGTCGTCGGCGTCGCGCTGCGTGTCGAGGCACGCGCAGCTCTTGTCGTCGGCGCAGTACGTCGGCCACGGCGCGCAGTGGGTGCGGTAGGCGTCGGCTTCGAGGTCGAGGTCGTACCAGCACACTTCATCGGCGCCGCACGCGCTGCAGTCGACCTGGTCGAGGCTCGCGCCCTCGCTGCCGGTACACCCGGCCAAGATCAGTGCGGCGAGTGTGAAGAAGGCCCAGCGCATCAGTCGGCCCACGGCTTCACGATCGCGCGGCGCGCGTCGTCGAGTCCAGCCAGCATCGCGGCGCGCATCGCCTCTCCGCGCGCGCGCTCCGCTTCGTACGTTGTCCACGCGTTGAGGTCTTCGAGCGGTTCTCCGCGGGCGGCGGCGAGGCTGAGGCGATCGATCATCGCGTCGACCTCCGCGAAGCGCTTCAGCGTCGCTTCGTAGCGCTCGGTGCCGAGCACGGTGTCGAGCGGGCCGTACTCGCTGTACGTGCCGGGGCGGTGTTGTTCGACGCCGGTCGGCGCGGGATCGAAGAGGCAGTAGAGCGTGGTGGCGCCGCCGGCGTTCGCGACCTCGTGGCGGTTGCGGAGCGGGCGGCCGTCGCGGTGCTCGACCTCGGGGCCGCCGCGCGCTTCGCTGAGGTGGTAGGTCGTCTCGCCGTCGAGATCGATCCACGGGCCGAAGCGCTGCGCGGCGTCGTCGTACGGGTGCAGCGCGAACCGGACGCGCGCGTGTCCCGTGACGTCGTAGCAGAAGTTCGGTTCGGTCCGGTGGTTGTACGACATGCGGAACACCGACTCGCCGTCGTCGTTCGGCGGGAGCCCGGTCGTGTCGAACATCGTGGTGCGAAACCACGAGACCGGCGCGCCGGACTTCGACAACAGCGCGGCGTCGTGGTGCAGGAATACGCGGCGACTCAGGTACTGCGGCGTGAGGATCCAACGCAGCGGCCCGGTGTCGTCGAGCGCCGCGCGCATGAAGCGCTCCTGGCGAACCACGAGCTTCGCGCGCCCCTCGGGCGCTCGGCCCGTCACGACGATCGCCTCCGTGCCCGGCCGGCCCGCGAGCTCCACGTCGCCCACGATCGACAGGTGGGTGGTCGCGTCCATCGCGCAGTCCGCGACGCGGGCGGTGCCCCGCAGGAGGCTCACGAGGTGGGCGTCGCCCTCGAACCGTGCGGTGGCCTCGGAGGAGAACCGCACGCGTACGACATCGAGGCCCTCGGGGTGGACGTCCCGGTCGAGGATGTGAGCGCGTTCGAAGGCGCCGCTCGCGTCCGGCGTCCACTGGTTCCGGATCACCCGCGCGTCGTGGGGCATGGGGACCGAGGGTCGCACCGTTTTCGGTCGGGCGCTACGATGGCCGGTGATGAAGCCGGTCTTGGCGCTCGCCCTCCTCCCTTTGTTCGTCGCCACCTCCGCCGCCGCGCAGCAGATCCCTACTCAATGCGGACCCGACTGCGGACGCGTCGGTCGCTACGTGTTGTGCAACGACGACTTCGACGACTCGGGGATGACCGCCGGCGGGGTGCGCATCGACTGGCTCGAAGAGGTCTGCGCGAGCTTCCCCGCGCCGGAGGCCTCGTTCTCGATCAACGGCTTCGTCACGTTGCTCGGCGACGGCGAGATGGTCGTGTCGCTCTTGCGGACCTACGAAGAGGTCGGTCGCGATCGACCGGGGCAGCTCCTCGTCGAACAGGGCGTCGCCCTCCCCGGCGCCGGCACCACGGGCTTCGTCGGCTTCATTCACAACACCACCACGTCGACCGTCCCGTTCCGCGCCTGCCTCAAGCAACAGATCGAGGACCCCGACGCCAACCGGTTCATCCGCCCCTTCCTCTTCGACGCGAGCGGCGCGCAG
Organism: bacterium; assembly: GCA_030426505.1. Lineage (GTDB taxonomy): Bacteria > Myxococcota > Kuafuiibacteriia > Kuafuiibacteriales > Kuafuiibacteriaceae > JAUHYN01. Next base: position 2,922 of record JAUHYN010000077.1, read on the forward strand.
GGCAACAACACGACCTTCATCCCGGTGCAGGGCTGGGCGCCCGCGGCCGACCGCGGCGTCTCCGGCGACTTCGTGATCCGCGCGATCGTCACGCTCTCCGACACCACGCCGTGGGAGCCCGGCGGCGAGTGCTACATGGAGGGCCGCGACGGCGGCGTGACCCCGCCGCGTGACGGCGGCCCCGGCGCGCGACGCGACGGCGGCCCCGGCGGCAACGAGCCCGACTCCGGCGTCACCGACGCGGGCGGCGGACTCGACGGCGCCGTGAGCGGCGACGCCCCGACGATCTCGGCGATCTCTCCGCGCGAAGGCCGCAACACCGCGCCGGTCGACGTCATCGTCACCGGCACGAACTTCCGCGCCGGCCTGTCGCTCCGCATCGGGAGCATCGACGCGACCGACGTCGAGGTCCCGGGTCCCACTACGATCACCGCGCGCGTCCCCGCCAACATCGCCGTCGGCATCTACGACGTCATCGTCCGCAACCCGGACGGCCAGTCCGCGATCCTCGCCGACGGCTACACGGTGCTCGACGCCGACGGCAACGGCCCGCCCGTCGCGGACTCGTGCGGCTGCCAGACCACCGAGGCGTCCGGCTCACCGGCGTGGTTCGCGGTCGTGGCGCTGCTCTTCGTGCGACGACTCAGGCGTGCTTCTTCAGTTCGAGGCGCGCGATCTGATTGCGGTGAACCTCGTCCGGTCCGTCGGCGATCCTGAGGAGCCGCGCCATCGCGTACGCCGACGCGAGGTGGAAGTCGTTCGACACCCCCGCGGCACCGAACGCTTGAATCGCCCAGTCGACGATCTGACAGGCCATGTTCGGCGCCGCGACCTTGATCATCGCGATCTCCGCCTTCGCGACCTTGTTGCCCACCGTGTCCATCATGTGCGCGGCGTGCAGCGTGAGGAGCCGCGTCTGCTCGATCATGATGCGTGACTCGGCGATGCGCTCGCGGGTCGTGCCCTGGTCTGCGACGGGCTTCCCGAACGCCACGCGCTCCAGCGTCCGCTTGCACATCTTCTCGAGCACGCGCTCCGCGAGTCCGATCAAGCGCATGCAGTGATGAATGCGCCCGGGCCCGAGGCGCCCCTGCGCGATCTCGAAGCCTCGCCCCTCGCCGAGCAATAGGTTCGCCGCCGGCACACGCACGCCGTCGAACTTCACCTCGCCCGCGCGGTCGGGCGTCCCGTAGAAGCCGAACACCGGCAGCGCGCGCGTCACCTCCACGCCCGGCGTGTCGCGCGGGACGAGGATCATCGACTGCTGCCGGTAGCGGTCCGGGTTGTCCGGATCCGTCTTGCCCATGAAGACGAAGACCTTGCAGCGCGGGTCCGTCGCGCCGGTCGTGTACCACTTGTGTCCGTCGATGACGTAGTCGTCGCCGTCGCGGACGATCTTCGCTTCGATGTTGGTCGCGTCGCTCGAAGCGACGAAGCGCTCGGTCATCGCGAACGCGGATCGGATCTCACCGTTCAACAGCGGCTCGAGCCACTGCGCTTGCTGTTCGGGCGTGCCGTAGCGCGCGAGCACCTCCATGTTGCCGGTGTCGGGCGCGGAGCAGTTGAACACTTCGGGCGCGAGCATCGAGCGCCCCATCACCTCGCACAGCGGCGCGTACTCCAGGTTCGACAGCCCCGCTCCGCGCTCGTCCTCCGGGAGGAAGAGGTTCCACAGGCCGGCGGCGCGCGCCTTCGGCTTGAGCTCCTCGATGACCGGCACCACCTCCCACGGCCCTGCGGCCTCCACCTCTTCGTAGAAGCGCGCTTCGTTCGGGTAGATGTGTTCGTCCATGAACGCCTCGAGGCGTTCGCGGAGCGCTCGGGTTCGTGAGGAGGGTTCGTACACGAGCGGGAGCCTACCGCACCTCGCGTCGCGCGATCGACGCGCCTCAGTGTGGCTCGCGGTGCCCGACCATGCGCAGCACGAGCTCCCCGTAGTAGCGCGCGATCTCCGCGTGCGAGAACTCGCCGTCGGGTCGGTACCACTGCCCTACCCCCGCGCTCATGCGCAGCATCGCGTACACCGTCATCTTCGGGGAAGCGACGTCGAAGCAGCCTCGCTCCACGCCGCGCTCGATCGTCTCGATCATCAACGCCTCGAACTCGCGGCGCATCCCTCGGACCTTCGACTTCGCCGGCTCTTCGAGGTGGATGACCTCGCGGCTGGAGATCTTCCAGTGCCGCGGGTGGAGCGCGTGGAAGCGCACGTGCGCCTCGACCGCGCGGCGCAACTGTTCGGCGACGTCCTCCGTGCTCGCGAGCGCCGCGCGAAGCTCGCGGTCCGCCATCTCGTGCATCGAGACCACGATCATCTCGAGCAGCGCCTGCTTCGACGCGACGTGACTGTAGAGGCTCGGCGCCCGCATCTTCAGCGCGCCCGCGATGTCCTTCATCGTCGTGCCGTGGAACCCGTACTCCGCGAAGAGCGTCAGCGCCGCGTCTTCGACGTCCGCGAGGCGCCCTTCGCCGCGCCCCGCTCTCCCGGAGGTCGACCGCTCGGGCGCGCTCACCTCGGGCGCATCGTTGTCCGGACGCTTGGGCATTCGGCTCCGTCGATCCAATGTGAGGGACGACCGCAACGCTGGCAATGTACGCGGAGGGTCGACGTTCGACGTCTCGCTGTGGGATGCCTCGCCCGTCGCTTCGGCGAATCCGCGTGACGAACTACCACCCCCACCCCGTCCTCACTACGCTCCCCGACGGCTACTACGATGTCGTCGAGCCCGCGCGCTTCCCGCGCCACACGCTGCGCTACCGAAACGATCGGTGGGCCGCGCGCGTCGGACTCGCGCACCTCGACGACGACGCGTGGATCGATCACTTCGCGCGCTTCACGCCGCTCCGCGACAACCTCCCGTCGCCGCTCGCGATGCGCTACCACGGCCACCAGTTCCGCTCGTACAACCCACACCTCGGCGACGGACGCGGCTTCACCTTCGCGCAGCTCGAAGACGACCGCGGGCGCATCCTCGATCTCGGAACGAAGGGGAGCGGCACCACGCCGTACTCCCGCGGCGGCGACGGTCGCCTCACGCTCAAGGGCGGCGTCCGCGAAGTGCTCGCGACAGCGATGCTCGAAGCGCTCGGCGTCGACACGTCGAAGACGTTCAGCCTCGTCGAGACCGGCGAGGCCCTCCAACGCAACGACGAGCCCTCCCCTACGCGCTCCTCCGTCCTCGTGCGCCTCTCCCACGGACACATCCGCTACGGCACCTTCCAACGCCTCGCCGCGCACGGCGATCGCGCGCGCGCCGAGACGCTGATCGAGCGCTGCCTCGAGTGGTACCTGCCCGAGGCCGCCGACGCCGAAGGCGATCTCGTGGAGCGCTTCCTCGACGCCGTCATCGGCCGCGCCGCGAACACGTGCGCGCAGTGGATGGCCGCCGGGTTCGTCCACGGCGTTCTCAATACCGACAACATGAACGTGAGCGGCGAGAGCTTCGACTACGGCCCCTACCGCTTCCTCCCGCACTACGACCCGATGTTCACCGCGGCGTACTTCGATCACTCCGGCCTGTACGCGTTCGCGCGACAGCCGGAGACGGTGCGCTGGAACCTCGAGCGCCTCGCGGAGTCGATCCGGCCCGTCTCACCCAGCGCGCGCACCGCGCGCCTCCTCGACACCTTCGAGGATCGGTTCGGCGCCGCCTTCCTCCTGCGGTTCCTCTGGCGCCTCGGCCTCGCGCCGCGCGACGCCGCCCGCGACGGCGCGCTCGCCGACGCGATCTTCGCGTTCCTCGGCCGCACAAAGCTCCCGTTCGACAGCCTCTTCTTCGACGCGTACGGGAACCGCGGTGCGTTCGCGGGGAGCCCACACGCCGAGGTCTACGCGAGCCACGCCTTCGCCGACGTGCGCGCGCTCCTCGCCGACTACGTCCCCGCGCCGCACGCGGACGTCGAAGATCCGTACTTCGATCGCGCCACGCCGGTGACGCTCACGATCGACGTCATCGAAGCGATCTGGGATTCGATCGACACCCACGACGACTGGGGGCCGTTCGAGGATCAGCTCGTAGCGATCGATTCCCTACGACGCGCGATGCTCGGCCCGGCGGCGGCGCGCGCGTAGGCCGAGCACGACCGCGAACAGGAGCGTGAGGCCCCAGCCGCGCCCGCGCGGCGCGACGTCCGCGCACCCGCCCGCGTCGAGCGGACCGTCGTCGGTGATGAGCGCAGCGTTGTCGACGACGACCGTCGGGGCGCCTTCGAGCCCGAGCACTTCGACACGCGCGGCGAACGGCGCGCCGTCCTTCGGGCGGAACACGCCCTGCGGGTCGCGCTGGATGCGGCCGTCCGAGTAGCTCAGCTCGACGCCGTCGTCGTTGCAGTAGTTCATCTGCCGGACGGTGCGCTGGTTGGAGACGTCGGCAAGGTCCGGGTTGAAGTCGAAGACCGGGTCCAGCGTCATCTCGTCCGGCGACAGAATCGTGAGGAGGCGCGTGAGGTAGGCGTGCCGGCCGAGGAGCGCCGTCGCCTCTTCGAGCGGGGCGACGATCGTCTCGAAGATCTCCGCGGCGACCGCGGGCGAGTCGAACTCCTCGCGCGGGATGACACGCGCGCGCCCGAAGTAGACCTCCCACAAGGCGTTCCCCGAGCGGCCGTCGAGGTCGTCGGCGTCCAAGCGGAGCTCGCGGCTCAGGATCGCGATGAGCTGTTCGGCGCGGAACCCGTTGCGTTGGAGGGCATTAACGAAGTCGCGCACTGGATCGATCGCGCCGAGCGCGGCCTCGTCGATCGTGATCGCGTACGCGTTCATCGCGTTGCGCGCGGGGAAGACGGGCCCGGCGTACTCGGTCACGAAGGCGTGGTGATCCTCCGCTTCGTCGATCGCGCGGCGCACGACCTCGGCGTAGTTGTCGGCGCCGTTCGCCCACTGGATGTGTTCGTCGTTCACGACGACGTGCTGGTAGTTCACCGGCACCGCGCGCGCCGAACCGAGCACCCACACCGCGACGCCCATGTTGTTGGTCGCGCCCATCGAGGTGAGGACGATCGGGATCATCGGGCGGTCGGCGGGGTACGTGAGGACGACGGGTTGGAGGTCGCCAACGGAGGCCGTCGCGCGGAGCTTGAGCGCGAGGAAGAAGGCGCCCGGGCGAATGTAAGGCTCGAACGAGGCGTCGCTCGCGCTCGGCACGAAGTAGCCGTTCTCTGCGAGCCACTCGAACATCGGCGCCTTCGCGTCGGCGCGGACGACGGCGTACTCGTAGGGGCCGGCCTCGGACTGCACCACCGCGACCGAATCGCGCGGGTCGGCCTCGTTCGGGGCGGCGAACAGCGCGTCTTCGCCGTCGAACCCGCAGCCCTCTTCGTCGAAGCAGTCTTCCCCCGACTGGAAGTTCACCGTGAACGTCGGGCGGGTCGCGGTCTCGAGCGCCTCGAACAACGACTCGCTCCCGACCTTCAACTCGGGGACGGAGGGCACCGGCACCATCCACGCGAAGTCTTCGGCGTCGCCGTTGTACTGGATCTGGATGTGCGCGACGACCTCGCCGTCCTCGACCGCGAACACGATGCGTTCACCGGTCTGCACGACGGGCGTCGCCGCCGTGGGCGCCGCGAAGCAGCCGCAGGCTTCGGCGACATTCGGCGCGAAGGGTACGAGCATGGCGAGGACCAACCACGGGAGGGCTCTCATGCCGACCACTGTCCCCGGCCGAGCCGTCGGTGACAACCCGGCCCTGGGATCGGGCTACGTCGCCCAGGCGAGGACCGCTTCGAGCAGGACGTCGCACCCCAGCTCGAGGTCGGCCGGATCGCTCCACTCGACGGGGCTGTGGCTGATGCCCTCGCGGCTCGGGATGAAGATCAGCCCGGCCGGCGCGACCTCGGTGAAGAACTGCGTGTCGTGGCCGGCGCCGCTCGGCATCACGCAGTGCGGGATGTCGCGCGCCGCACAGACCTCGACGAAGCGCTTCACCACCGCGTCGTCGCACACGCGCGGGGCGAGCCACGACATCTCGCGGATCTCGTGTTCGAGGCGGTGCTCCCGAGATGCGTGCGCGAGGCCGACGCGACATCGATCCGCGAGCGCGCGCATCACCGCTTCGTCGGTGTCGCGCCCGACGATCGTGAAGGTCGCGGCGCCGGGGACGGTGTGGGGGTGGTTCGGTTCGAGCGTCACGGAGCCGATCGTGACGCGCGTGCGGTCGGTGCCGACCGCGTCGATCACCTCGGGGATCGTGTTCGCGAACGCCGCGAGCCCGGCGAACGCGTCGCGGCGCAGGTTCATCGGCGTCGTCCCGGAGTGCGCCGCCTGACCGTACATCGTGACCTGCCAGTTGAAGATGCCGGAGATGCGATCGACGACGCCGATGCGCAGGCCGCTCGTCTCGAGCACGGGGCCCTGTTCGATGTGCAGCTCGAGGAACGCGCGGATCGATCCGGGCGCGCGCGCCACGTCGAACGCGCGCTCCGGGTCGAAGCCCTGCGCGCGCATCGCGTCGACGAGGCGCACGCCGTCGGCGTCCCGCGCCGCCTCGAACCAGCCGCGATCGAGCGCGCCGGTGAGCGCCTGCGCGCCGAGCATCCCGCCGAAGCGCCCCTCCTCTTCACTGGTCGCGATCACTTCGATCGGGTGCGCGAGCTCGACGCCTCGCTCGCGGATCACGCGCACGCACTCGAGCCCCGCGACCACGCCGAGGATGCCGTCGAGCTTCCCCGCCGCCGGGACGCTGTCGAGGTGCGAACCGATCACCACCGCCGGCGCGTCCGGATCGCCGAGGCGGCCGACGACGTTCCCGACCGCGTCGATCGTCGCCACCAGGCCGTTCGCTTCGAAGTGATCCCTCAGCCACCGCCGGGCGGCGAGGTCCGCGTTCGAGAAACCCGGGCGACACACCGCGCCGGTCTCCGCGTCGAAGCCGAACTCGGCGATGCGCTCGAGGTCCGCCTGGACGCGGCGCAGATCGATCCGCGTCGCGCGAAGCACGCGGCTACCATTGGAGATCCCGCCCCCCGCGGCAACCGCGCCGCGCGATCTGGATCTCCGATTGACGGTCGGACTTTCGGCCCGTAGCCTGTGGGGCGTGTCCGGCTCGAAGTCGCGCCTGCCTCGGCTCGGTGACCTCGAGCTCGCCGTGCTCGAACACCTGTGGCGCGTGGAAGAGGCGGACGTCCAGGAGACCCACCGCGCCCTCGGCCGCCGCCGCGGGATCACCGCGAACACGATCGGGTCCGCGCTCGAGCGCCTCAACAAGAAGGGCCTCGTGCGCCGCGAGAAGGTCTCCCACGCGTACCGGTACCGCGCCGCCCTCACCAAGGAGGCGTTCGCGGCGCGCCGGATGATCGACGCCGCCGGCGACGCGAAGATGCTCGGCGAGGCCGGCCTCCTCTCTGCGTTCGTCGACCTCGTCGCCGACGTGGACGCCGCCTCCCTCGATCGCCTCGAAGCGCTCATCGAGAAGAAGCGCCGCGAACAGGAGGGCGAATGACCCTCCTCGTCCTGTGCGTCGCCGCGCTCGCGTTGATCTCGAGTGGGGTCTCCGCGGCCCTCGCCGCCGCACTCGCTGCGTTCCGCGCGCGGATCGACGCCCTCGCGCCCTCCGCGCAGGCGCGCCTGCTGTTCGCCGCTTCCGTCGCGCCGCTCGCGATCGCGATCCTGATCCTGACCGCCGCGCTCGCGCCGTCGTTCGGTTGGATCTCCGACCACTGCTACGGCAGCGACCCGCACGCGCACGCGCACATCTGCGGGCACCACGTCGCCGCGTGGCCGTCGCTCTTCCTGATCGGCATCGCGTCGCTCGTGACCGCGCGCGCCGCGTGGTTCGTCGCGAGTCACGTCTACGCGCTCGTCCGCGCCGCGTTCGTCCGGCGCGCCCTCGACGCCGCCTCCCGCGAAGCCCCCGAGACGGGCGCGCGCGTGTTGCCGTTCGCCGAGCCGCAGGCGTTCGTGCTGGGCCTGTTCCGCCCGCGCCTCTACGTGACCGAAGGCCTCGCGCGCAGCGAACACCTCGGCGCGGTCCTCGCCCACGAACGCGCGCACGTCGCACGCCACGATCCGCTCCGGCGCTTCGTCGCCGGGCTCGGTCTGGCGTTCCACCTCCCCGGCGTCGCCCGCACGCTCGGCGCCGCCCTCGCGCGCACCCAGGAGATGGCCGCGGACGACCACGCCGCGCGCTCGCTCGCCAGTCGTGTCCGCGTCGCCCGCGCGCTCGTCGCGCTCGCCCGCGCACGCGCGCCGGCCACCGCGCTCGCCTTCTCCGGCTCCGACGTCCCCACGCGCGTCGCCGCGCTGATGGACGACCGCCCTCGCTCCGATCGCCCGACGCCGGTCGCGTTCGCCGTCGTGGCCCTCGCCGCGATCGTTGGCGCCGCCTCCTCCGCCGAGCTGATCCACCACGGCGTCGAGATGCTCCTCGGCGTCTTCGGGAGCTGAGTCCTCACCCATGCGTCGCGCCCTTCGAACACGCCTCGCCGCGCCCGAGACTCCGATGGTTGGTCGGATTTTTCTGGTGCTCGCGGTGCTCGCCCCGCTCCCCGCGCGGGCCGGCGAGCTGACCGCCGAAGACGTCATTCGCCTCGTCCGAGAGCGCGACCCTTCGACCGTCGCCGCGCGTCGCGCTGCGTCCTTCACCGACAGCCAACGGGTCGCGGCCGGGCTCTATCCGAACCCTTCGTTCGCGTTCAACCGCGAGTCGTTCGAGGAGCGCGAGGACTTCCTCCGGCTGAACGTCCCGATCGATCTCTCCGGGCGCCGACGCGCGCGCGAGGGGATCGTCCACGCCAAGAGCCTCTCGGCGCAGGCGCAGGCGAGCCTGACCGAGACCGACGCCGTCGTGCGCGCGCTCGGGTTGTTCTACCGGAGCCTCGCCGAGGCAGAGCGCTTCGAGATCCAGGCCGCCGCGGTCGAAGCCCTCCGCGAAGCGGCGCGCGTGGTGTCGCGACGCAAGGAGGAGGGCTACAGCGCGGGGTACGACGAGGCGCGGATCGAGATCGAACTCGAAGTCGCGAAGAGCGCGCTCGAGCAGACGCGCATCCGCCGCGACGCGCTCCACCGCGCGCTCGCCTCGCTCTTGGCGATCGAGGATCGACAGGTCGCGCTCCGCGGTGACCTCGCGCCGGCCGACGTCGAGGAGACCGAGTCCGAGCGCCGCTCCGTCACGCTCTACGACGCGGCGGCCGAACGCGCCCGCGACGCGAAGGACGCGTGGACTTGGATCCCGGCGTTCACGGTCTCGGGGGGCGCGCGCCTCGGGTCGTCGGATCCTTCTCGCGTCGGGTACGTCGCCGGCGTGCAAGTCGCCTTGCCGATCTTCTCGCGAGGCCAAGGCCTCGACGCACAGTCGGAGGCGGTGGAGGCGCTCGCGACGGCCCGCGCCGCCGCGACGCGCGCCGCCTCTCGCGTCGAGCAGGAGCGCGCCGCGCTGGTCTTCGTGGCGACGCGCGCCGAAGCCAAGCGATTCCGGGAGGCGACCGAGGCCCGCGTCGAGCGCCTCGAGCGATCGGTGACGAGCGGCTACCGCGAAGGCCAACGCACCGTCGTCGAGCTGATCGACGCGCGACGCGCGCGCACCGAGGTCGCGCTCCGCGCGCTCGAACTCGACCTGATCGCGAAGACCGCCGAGGTCGACCTGCGCGCGGCGAAAGGAGCATTCGAATGAGGTTCGTCTTCCTCGCCTTCGTCCTCGCGGTCGCGAGCTGCACCTCCTCCGACGGCGAGCGCCACGACCACAGCGAGGCGCACCCCGCGGGCCACGATCACCACGAGGAGGGTCACGGCCACGGCGACGCGCCGACGGTCGCCATCACCCGATGGGGCGGCGGCTTCGAACTGTTCGCGGAGCACGAGGCCCCGGTCGTCGGCGAAGCGTTCCGCTTCCTCGCGCACCTCACCGTGCTCGAGGACTTCTCGGCGCTCACCGAAGGCGCCGTCACCCTCGAGCTCACCGGACCGGCCACGGTCGAGGCGCGATCGGACGCACCGCTACGACCCGGCATCTACGCGGTGCAAGTCACCTTGCCGAAGCCCGGGACCTACCGAGGGCGTATCCGGGTCGCCGGCGCTCGCGCGGGGACGATCGAAGACTTCGAGATCCGCGCGTACGCGACCGACGCCGACGCGGAGGCCGGCACCCCGGACGACGACGACGACCACGGCGTCATCGAGTTCCTCAAAGAGCAGCAGTGGGGCGTGCCGTTCGGGACCGCGTTCCCCACGCGCGAGTCGCTGGTGGCGACCGTGCGCGTCCCCGGCCGCATCTCGACGCCTCCCGGCGGTCAGGCCGTCGTCGCCGCCCCGGTCGTGGGGCGCGTCGTCGCGCCGCGCGAGGGGCTCCCGCGCCCCGGCCAACGCGTGAAGGCCGGCGCCACACTCGCCACGTTCGTTCCGGCGCCATCCGCGCCCGAAGAGGTCGCGCGCATGAGCCTCGCGCTCGCCGAGGCCAACGGCCGGGACGCCGCCGCGAAGGCCGCGCTCGAGCGCGCCGAGCGGCTCTTCCGGGACGAAGCGATCTCCAAGCGCGAGCTCGAGGACGCCCAACGCGAGGCGAAGATCGCCGAGGAGGCCGTGCGCGCCTCGAAGCGCGCCGCCGACCTCTTCGCGGGCGCGAGCGGCGCGCGGCACAGCGGGTCTTGGCGCCTCACGTCGCCCATCGACGGCGTCATCGCCTCCGTCCACGCGAAGCGCGGCGCGACGGTCGGCTCCGGTGAGACCCTCTTCGAGATCGTCGACACGCGTGAGCTCTGGATCATCGCGCGCGTCGCCGAGCAGGACGCCGCGCGCCTCCGTCCGGACGCCGACGCCGCCTTCCGCCTCGCCGGCCTCGACACGTGGATCCCGCTCGAGCTCGAGAGCGATCCTCCGTCGGCGTCGATCGTGACGGTCGCTCCCACCGTCGACCCGGTGACCCGCACGGTCGACGTGATCTACGCGCTGCGCGCCACGACGCCCGCGATGCGCGTCGGCGGCCTCGTGGAGGTCGACCTCCCCGCCGGCGAAGACTTCGAGGGCGTCGTCGTCCCGCGCAGCGCGCTCCTCGATCGCGAGGGCCGCTCGGTACTGTACGTCCAAGTCGACGGCGAACACTTCGAGGAGCGCCTCGTGCGGCGAGGCCCGCGCTCCGGGGACCGCGTCGCGATCGTCTCGGGGCTCGCGACGGACGAGCGCATCGTCACGACCGGCGCGCACCTCGTCCACCTCGCCCAGAGCGCCGCGCAGAAGCCGGCGCACGGACACATCCACTGATGGTCGAACGGCTCCTGAAGCTCTCGCTCGAGCACCGCTGGGTGGTCCTCGCGTGCGCCGCCGCGGCGTTGCTCCTCGGCGCGTCGCGCGCGACCGAGATGCCGGTCGACGTGTTCCCGGACCTCACGGCGCCGCGGGTCACGATCGTCACGGAGTCCACCGGGATGGCGACGGAGGAGGTCGAGCGCCTCATCACGTTCCCGATCGAGACCGCGGTCAACGGGACCGCCGGGCTCCGCCGACTTCGCTCTGCCTCGGCGCCCGGCA
>JAUHYN010000078.1 GCA_030426505.1 bacterium
CTCGTCGCCGCGATCGATCTCGGATCGAACAGCTTCCACATGATCGTGGCGCGCATGGAGCGCGGTCAGCTGCACATCGTCGACAAGATGCGGGAGCGGGTCCGTCTCGGCTCGGGACTCGACGACCGCCACCGCATCAGCACCGTGGCCCAGGCCCGGGCGCTCGCCTGCCTCGAGCGCTTCGGGGAGCGCGTCCGCGACATGCCCGCCGGCCACGTCCGAGCGGTCGGGACGAACACCCTCCGCAAGGCCAAGAACGGCCCCGGGTTCCTCGAGCGGGCCCACCGGGCGCTCGGCCACCCGATCGAGGTCATCGCCGGCCGCGAGGAGGCGCGCCTGATCTACCTCGGCGTCATCCAGACGATGCCGAAGAACGTCGTGCAGCGGCTGGTGATCGACATCGGCGGCGGCAGCACGGAGTGCGTCATCGGCGAGCGACACGAGATCGTCGAGGCGGACTCGCTGTACATGGGGTGCGTCAGCTTCTCGGAGCGCTTCTTCCCGGGCGGCGAGATCACCGCCGAGCGCTTCGACGCCGCGCGCATCGCGGCGAAGCTCGAGCTGCAGTCGATCGGGCGTCGGTACCGCGCGCTCGGCTGGGAGATCGCGTGCGGGTGCTCGGGCACCATCCACGCCGTCAAGAAGATCGCGCGCCAGAACGGGTGGAGCGCCGGCGAGATCACGCCGCGCGCGCTGAAGAAGCTCGAGCGCGCACTCATCGAAGGTGGACATATCGACCGCCTCGTCATCCCGGGGCTCGCCGACGATCGCCGCGTGGTGATCCCGGGCGGCACCGCGATCCTCTCCGCGCTCTTCGACACGTTCGAGCTGCAGGAGCTCGTCCCCGCGCCGGGCGCGCTCCGCGAAGGCGCGCTGTACGACCTCGTCGGTCGTATCCGCGACGAGGACGTCCGCGACCGCACCATCCGCTGGTTCTGCCAGCGCTACGGCGTGGACCTCGAGCAGTCGGCGCGCGTGGAACGCACGGCGCTCACACTCCTCCACCAACTCGTGCATGCGTGGCGCCTCGATCTCGAGCACGCGCGGCGCGTGCTGAGCTGGGCTTCGCACCTCTTCGAGATCGGGCTGTCGATCTCCCATACCGGCTACCACAAGCACAGCGCGTACGTGGTCGCGCACGCGGACATGGCCGGCTTCTCGCGCGACGACCAGGCGATCCTCGCCGCGGTGATCCAAGGCCACCGTCGCAAGGTGCGCCCCGAGACGTACCGCGACCTCCCGCCCGAGGCGGAGCACGACGTCCTCTACTACACGCTGATCTTCCGACTCGCGGTGCTGCTCAACCGCAACCGCTCCGACGAGCCGACGCCGGTGCTCGGCATCGACGCGACCCTCGATCGCCTCGCGATCACGTTCCCGCCCGGCTGGCTCGAGGCACACCCGCTGTCGATGGAGGATCTCGTGCAGCAGGTGGAGCGCTTCCGCCGCGTGGGGATGACGCTGGAGCTCGGCGAAGTCTCCGCGGACGGCGAGCCCGCCCTGGCCGCGCCGCCGCAGAAGAAGCCGAAGAAAGAGAAGAAGAAGAAGTCGAAGGGCAAGAAGTCGAAGAGCGGGTGAGCGCGCCTCACGCGCCGCCGTAGATCACCTCCGAGATCGCGAAGCGGTTCGGGTACGCCGCCTCGAGCGCGGCGAGCGCCTCTTCGCCGTGCTGCCGCGCCTCCACGTATGCCGGCCAGAACTCCGCGAAGTCCTCTCGGCTGCTCTCCTTCGCGTAGTCGCTCGGCGCTTCACCGTCCGCCGCGATCGCGTCCTCCCAGCCGTCGGGGAGCCCGTCGCCGATGCCGTGCGCGAGCTCGTGGTCGAAGGTCGACTCGGTGATGTTCGCGACGCCGCCGTAGAACGTGATCCTCCCCTCGGTCGAACCGAAGGGGTTCCAACCGCTCTTGGAGCGGCCGTAGGAGGCGAGGGCGCCGTCCGGGTCCTCCTCCGCCACGAGGCGGAACTTGTCGACGCTCCCTCGCAAGTGGACCGGCACCTGCGTGATCCCGTCCGCGATACGCGCGATCGCCTCGTGGGTGTCGGTGACGGAGAGCTCGCTGTCGATCCGGTAGCGCGTCCCGTCCTCGGTGGTCAGCTCGAACCCCACGGAGTCCTCGCCGTTGCCGCCGAGCTGCTCGACGCGCAGCATCTGGGTGTCGCCCTCGGTGTTGGTGAACGCGACCGGCTCGCCCGTCGCGATCGCCTCCACGATCGCCTGCTGCTGCTCCAATGCGACCGGTACGGTACGGTTCGTCTCGTCGGTCTCGACGAGGCCATCGTCGTCCGTCGGGACCTCGAAGGTCTGCTCGGGCACCGGCCTGTCCGGGATCTCGAAGTCGAGTTCGGCGGCCCGTTGGGCGCGGTACGCGAACAGGTCGGAGCGGCTCACCTTCGCGTCGTTGCCGCCGCGTCCGTTCGCGGTGTCCATCGCGTCGAACACCTCGCGCCCGTCGCCGAGGAAGAACTGGGCGGTCTCCTCGATCCGAGCGAGTTCGGCGTCCGCATCTTCGCCGCGGGCCTCGATGCGCGCGCGCGCGGCGTCGCGGTCGTAGTCGCCGCGCGCGATCTTCTCGAGGTCGCCCTCCGAGACGATGCCGTCGCCGTCGCCGCCGCCCGGGTCGTCGAAGGTCGCGAAGTCGCGTTCCAACGTCGAGAGCGCCGCGGTCTCGGGGCTCACGAAGCCCATCCCACCCCCGAGGCCCCCGATCCCCGCGAGGCCCAGCGACGCCTCGGGCGTCGGCGCGGTGGTCGGCGCGACGAAGTGCCGCGCGAGCAGCGCCTCGCGGGCGCGGGTCGCCGCGCGCGCGTCCGTCCGGGTGTCCATCGTCGGCGTCCCCGCGTGATCGTGCGCGTGGAGGTCGCGCGGCGGCGGCGGCGGAGGAGGCGCCGCGGGCGTGACGTTGCGCGCGCGGCGCTCGAGGCGGAGCGTGGGCGACAAGCGCGGCGGGGCGGCGGGGCTCTCGAGGCGGGGCGCGGTCATGGCGTCAGGGTAGAGCCGCGCCCCGACCGGATCGTTTACGGCGCGGTTACCGGGGGGCTCGGGGAGGCGCCACCCACGCGCCGATGCCCGCGATCGCGCCCATGAACACGAGCTGAACGCCGTGCGCGACGACGGCGACGACCGCGGCGTGGCTGGCGTCCACGCCGAACGGCGCGAGTCCGAGGCGATAGCCGGCTTCGAGGGTCCCGGCGAAGCCGGGCGCCGCAGGGAGTGCGACGGCGAACACCGTCACGGCGACGGTGAACGCGCCCGCGAAGAAGTCGAGCGCGGCGACGTAGGTCCTCGCGAGCATCCAGGTCGCGGCGCCGTTGACGCCCCAGTACACGAACGTGGTGGCGAGGAAGCCGACCAAGCGAGGCAGCGACCGCATGCTCGCGAGGCCGTCGACGAACGTGGTCGCGAGGCCCGCGACGCGCTCACCGATCGCCGGGGACACCGGCGCCGAGATCGCGTGGACCAGGCGCACCATCCGCTCGCGCGCGAAGTAGGTGGCGACGAGGAACGCGACGCCGGCTCCGAACCCGAGCAGCGCGAAGTTGCTCGCGACGACCAGCTCGTCCGGCAGCGTCGTCGAAGCGGGCAGCAGTCTGACGAGCGCGAAGAAGATCCCGACGTTCACGATCCCATCCGCGATCCGCTCCACCGCAACCGCCGCGACCGCGCCGCCCAACGGGACGCCGCCCCGCGCGCAGAGCGCCGGGCGCACGAGCTCACCGAGTCGGAGCGGGAGGAAGAACGCCGCGGGGATGCCGACGCTGATCGACGAGAACGTGAGGCGCCACGACGCGCCGAGCGGTCGGATCAGGAGCCCCCAGCGGACGGTCCGCGCCGCGTGCATGACGACGTGCGCGCCGACGAACATCGCCACGACCACCCACGGGGTCTCGGCCACGTCTCGGCCGAGGCGCGCGAGATCGACGCCCGAGAAGGCCCACCACAGCGTCCCGCCCGTCACCGCGAGCGCGACGATCCCCTTCAGCGCCAGCGAGGCCGCACTCGACTTGGTGGCATTGGGCTCCACGATCGCGGGTCGTTCTACCGCGTCTCGGAGCGAATGACCTCTGCGGATCCGGAGCTCGGCTTCGCGTGGACGCGCCCGTCGATCAACGCACGGACGAGGAGCAGGAGCTGGGCGCTCGTGAACGGCTTCGACAGGAACGCGCGTCCAGGCCGATCGAAGAACGCCTGGTCCATCGTCTCCGGCGCGTAGCCGCTCACCACCAGGAAGGGGACGTCCGCGCCGTCGGCCACGATCGCGTCGTGCATCGCGCGGGCGCCGCGCTTCGGCATGACGACGTCCGTGACGATCAAGCGGATGCGCGCCGCGTGCTCGCGGAACGCGGCGATCCCCGCGTCGCCGTCCTCAGCGATCTGCGTGACGTAACCCGCGCGCTCCAGGACGTGGACGATCACGTCGCGCACGGCGACGTCGTCGTCGACCACGAGCACGGTCTCCCCGTCACCGACGGGGACCCGCGCCGCCTGCTCGTCGCACGGCTCGATGCGCTCGCGGTGGATCGCGAAGAAGACGTCGAAGCGGGTGCCGTCGCCCGGGGTCGACTCGACTTCGATGAAGCCGCCGCACTGCTCGACCAGGCCGTGGACGACGCTGAGGCCCAGACCCGTCCCCTGGCCGAGCGCTTTGGTCGTGAAGAAGGGCTCGAACACCCGGCGCCGCGTCTCTTCGGTCATGCCGTGGCCGTCGTCGCCGACGGAGACCTGCACGAAGTCGCCCTCGCGATCATCGCCGGGGACGCGCCGTCGCGCGAGGCACGTCCGCACCGTGATCGTCCCGTGCTCGTGAATCGCGTCGCGCGCGTTCACGCAGAGGTTGAGGAAGATCTGTTCGACCGCGGTCGGCGGTCCCCACGCGCGCGGGAGCTCGTCCGCGAGTTCGGTGTCGAGCGCGATGCGCTCCGGGAGGACGCGCCTCAAGAGGCGCACGGACTCGGCGATGCTCTCGCCGACGTCGATCGGGGCGCGCTGCTTCACGCGTTGCCGACCGAAGGCGAGGAGCTGTCGCGTCAGGCCCGTCGCGCGATCCGCGGCGGCGACGATGTCCTTCGCCGCGGCCTTCGCGTCGTCATCGTTCGAGGTCTCGGCGATCAGCTCCGCGTTCCCGAGGATCACGACGAGGAGGTTGTTGAAGTCGTGCGCGACCCCACCGGCGAGGGTGCCGAGCGCCTCCAACTTTTGCGACTGCTCGAGTTGGACCTCGAGTCGGCGCTGGTCCTCGAGCGCGGTGATGCGCTGCGCGGACTCGGTCTCGAGCGCCTGGCGGAGATCGTCGCTCTTCTGCATCGCGGTCTCGAGTCGACCGACGAGGAAGCGGACCGTGCTCACGGTCCCCGCCGAGATGGTGAGGTAGATGGCGAGGACGCGGGCCCAGTTCGCGGCGTCCGAGGGATCGAGTGCGGGGCTCTCGGGGCGCAGGCCCGTGGCGACCGCGTAGACCGCGACGCCCGTCCACACGGCGGCGATCGAGGCCCAGGTGATCCAAGTGCCGCGCGCCTCGAGGAACAGCGCGGACCAGACCGACACCATCAACGTGGCCACGAACATGTTGGGGAGGAGAAAGCCGCTGCGCGTCGCGACGAGCACCGTCGTGATCTGGAAGGCCAGGACGAGCAACGCCTTGCGGACCACGAACGGGCCGCGCCGCCAGAGGAGCCCGACCACGATGAGTCCCAGCGGCGGCAGGAGCACGCCGCTCGTGAAGCCGTCGCGATATGAGAGGTCCTCGCGGAGTCGCGCGAGGAACGCGACCGTGAAGGCGCCCAATCCGACCAGGAGCACCAGGTTCAGGACCCGCTCCCGCCACGCTTGTACGGCCGCCGATGCGCGTTGCCCCCCGTCGCGCGCCACGGGCCGATCGTACACCCAGGCGCCGCGGAGCGGGGCCGTCTCGATCAGAGAAGGACCGCGGCCCGGCGCCGGGCGGGTTCGGGCGGATCGTCGGCCGCGAGGGCGGCGGCCAGGATCCAGGCCTCGGAGGCCCAGGAGCCCGTGAAGCGCTGCTGCAGCGCGACAACGAGGGCCGCGCAGGCCTCGGGACCGCGGTTGGACGCGATGGCGGCCCGTCGGATCCGGGCCTCCGCATCGGCGTCGCCGCGGGCCGCCGCGTGGAGGCGCCGCCCGCACGCCTCGCAGTCCTCGACGCCCCGACCGCTGAGGAGCGCGGCCGCGGCGACGTCGTCGTCGAGGCGTTGGCGCGCGAGGAGGGCGCCACGGGTCGCTTCGATCGACGCGTCGGTGAGCAGGACCACCGAGCGGACGATCGGAGCGCGGTCGGCGAACGCGAAGTGGCGCGCCTCGATCGTCGCGCGGTCGGCGCCGCTCGCGATCGCGGCGGGGAGGACGTCGGCCGGGATCTCGAGGTCGCGCACGAGATCGGCGGCGTCGGCGAGTGCGCGTCCGCTCGTGAGGTAGGCGGCGCCGAGGCGCAAGTCGCTCCGCTCACACCGCGCGAGGAAGATCTCGGCGTCCTTCGCGGGGCGATCGAAGAGGCCGGCCGCGAGGAACACGCGCGGATCTTCCGCGAGGGGGCTGGAGAGGATCGAGGTGGCGCGCTCGATCGCGGCGTCGGCGTCGAGGTCGCGGTAGATCGCGAGCGCGACGGCTGCGGCTTTCGTCGGCCAGTCGCCCGCGACGTGGCGTTGGACCTTCTCCGCGCGGAGGACGAGGTCTTGGAGGAACGGCGCGAGGTCGTGCCCCGCGCGTCGTTCGCGCAAGCGCTCGACGCGCGCGAGCTGACGGCCGATCGCTTCGATGTGTTGCTCCGCCGCGGCGACGTCGTCTCGGGCGCGGCGTCGCGCGTCGCCGAACGGGTTCATGCGCGCGAGGGCGCCGAGCTCGTCGATGCCGGCTTCGGCGCGCTCGAGCGCGCGCCTCGCCTCGGTGCGCGCGTCGAACAGCGCGGCCTTCACGATCGCGAGGTCGCGGTCGATTTCGTCCCAGGTGTTCGAGTCCTCGGCGGCGTCGGCGCGTGCTTCGATCGCGTCGAGCTTCGCGACGAAGTCGCTCAACGGAGGCCCTTCGCCTTCAGGTAGGCGATGAGGGCGGCCGGGTCGTCCGTGATGATGCCGTCGACGCCGAGCTCGAGGAGGCGCGCCCACGCGGCTTCGTCGTTCGCGGTCCACGGCACGACGCGCACGCCGATGCGGTGGAGTTGGTCGACGTCCTGTTTGCGGATCCACTCGTGGTGGGGCGACACGATCTCCGCGCCGAGCGCGCGCGCGATCGGGACGAGCGGAGGGAGGCCGTCGGGTTGGAGCATCGCGATGCGGAGCTTCGACTCGAGCTTCTTCACGGCGACGAGCGTGCGGTGGTCGAAGGACTGAACGATCGTGCGGGCGACGAGCTTGTGGCGCCGCACGATCTTCACGACCAGCTCCGCGAACCGCTCCGGCGTGGGCGTCAGGTCCGGGTGAGCGGGGAAGATCTTCGTCTCGATGTTGAACTGAACGGTCTTGGCGGCGGGGTGCTTCGACTTCTTCACGTGCGTGAAGACCTCGTCGAGCGTCGGGATCTGGGCGGGTGCCAGGCTCTGTCTGGGGAAGCGAGGGTTCTTCAGCGAGCCGCAGTCGTAGGTCTTCAGCTGCTCGAGCGTGAGGGAGGCGATCGCGATCGGGGCGCCGAGGCGCTTCGCGTCCGGGCCGAGGCAGCGCTCGGCGGTGAGGTGCGGGTCGTGGGCGACGACGACGTGACGATCCTTCGTGACGGCCAGATCGAGCTCGAGCGTGTCGACGCCGACTTCCAGCGCATAATCGAAAGCCGCGAGGGTGTTCTCCGGGCGCACGGCGCGCGCACCGCGGTGTCCCTGCACTTCGATGGGGGTCGAGGCGGCGAGCAACACGAGGAATCCTAGGGCCGACATCGGACGGCTGTCATACCCCAGCGCGCGGACCGGGTGCTACATTGTGAGACGTCATGTCCCGGCGGTCCCTCGCTCCGCTCCTCGCTCTGGCCGCGTTCGGCTGCAAGGAGTCGATGCCCAACGCCACCCAGACGGGGCTTCGCCTGGCGGTCGAGTACGAGTCGTCGCTCGAGATCGACGCGTTCTCGGTGTTGCTCGTCGACGCCCAGGGGACGCCGATGGAGGAGCCGATCGCGATCGCCGCGCCGATCTTCCTCGAGCCGCCGGGGGTCCGGCTCGCGTCGGTGGTCGTAGAGACGCCCGGGGTCGAGGGGATGATCGGCCTGCGCGTGGACGGGCTCTCGAACGAGGTGGTCGTCGGATCGGGGTGGGCCGAGGCGACGATCGAGCCGGCGAAGGTGGTCGACGCGAGCGTGCGCCTCGGCGCGCCGAACGCGTGCGGGGACGGCCGCGTCCACGCGACGCTCGAGCGGTGCGACGACGGCAACGTCGATCGCGGCGACGGGTGCAGCGAGCTGTGCCTCCCCGAGGTCGGGTACGTGTGCCACGGCGCGCCGAGTGTGTGCGTCGAGTGTGGCAACGGCGAGGTGGAGTTCGGCGAGACGTGCGACGACGGCAATCGCGACAACGGCGACGGCTGCAACTCGGCTTGCGAGATGGAGCCGAACGAAGACGTCGACGTGGCGCAGGTCGAGTGCCTCGACGCGTTCGCTTCCGAGGCGGACGGGTTCGTCGCACACCCCGATTGCACCCTCGCGTTCACGCCCGGCGGCGCGGACGAGGCGTGGTTGGTGTTCGTGAGTGGCGCGGTCGGCTCCGAACTCGACGTGGAGGAGTCGGCGGAGGTGCGCGTGCTCATCGACGGCGTGGAGCGCGATCGCTTCGGTCACCAGACGCTCGGCGCGGCGGACAATGCGGCGGGGTTCACGACGTTCTTCGTCGCCCGCGGTGAAGGCGAACAGCGCGTGACGATCGAGCTCGACGCGAAGGGCGCGATCGCGCTCGTGCGCGACGTCCGCCTCGTGGCGGCGCGGGTCCCTGCGGACGCGGACCTGCACGAGGTCGAGCTCACGGACGCCGTCGAGGCGACGGGCGAAGGGGTCCCGCTCGCGACGCTCGAGTTGTCGGCGGTCGAAGAGGGCGATTACGTCGTGCTCGCGCGCGCCAACAGCTCGGAAGGACCGGGTGGCGACACCGCGCGTACGTGGGTGGTCGGGCCGGACAGCACGCGGCACCCGAACGCGCCATCGGGCGTGGGGTACTCGAACGGGCGCACGCCGAATGCGCCGATGTTCGTCGCGTTCCCGTCGCGCGTCGCGGGCGATACGAAGGTGTCGATATCGGGGACGAGCAGCGGCATCGGGGACGTCGACGGGTGGTGGGACGGGAACTATCGCTTCCGTCGGGTCCTCGACGTCGACCTGACGATGGTGCCGGCGGGGACGCCGACGCAGGTCGTCTTCTCGCACGCGGCCGAGGTCCAGATCGGGCGCTCGCGCGCGGACGGTGACGACGTGCGGATCGTCGCGTCGCTGCCGGATCGGCAAGTCGAGTTGACACGTTCCCTCGACCCGGAGTCGTCGTGGAACTCGGACTCGACGCGGCTGTGGATCGCGTACGCCGCGCTGCTGCAGCGCGAGGCGGTGATTCACATGTACTACGGGTACGCCGGCGCGGAGGCGCCGCCGGACGATCCTTCGGATGTGTTCCAGTTCTACGACGGCTTCGAGGACCTCGACGCCTGGTCGGCCTTCGAGGGCGCGCCGACGAACGACGGCAACGGTCGCATCCGCGTGCCGGCGTCGACGGGGATCCGTTCGACGCAGACGTTCGACGCGACGAACCCGTTGCTGTTCGAGGCGCGCCTGCGATTCGTCGATCCTCCGCAGACCGGGACGGCGACGTACTGGGGGCTGGGCGCGGCGGAGTTCCCGGGCGCGGGGCCGGCGGGGTTCGTGGTGGAGAATGGGATCCACCGCGTCGCGGACGGGACGAATCAGCGTCAGGAGTGGATGCCGGCGGCGGTGGATCAGTTCCAGATCTATCGGCTCGCCTACGCGAGCAACGGCTTCATCGCGTTCGGTCAGAACGACACGTTCATCGGGGAGTTCCAGGGCAACACGCAGATCCTCACGAACGTCCACATGCGGATCGCGAACCAGACGCCCCAGGCGATCATCTTCGACTGGGCGCGCATTCGTCCCGCGGTGGAGGCCGACCCGGTGGCGACGGTCGGTCCGGCGGCGGGCTTCGCGGGGCTCGAAGCGTCGACGTGGACGAACCTGAGGATCGTCGCGTTCCGCGCGGACGCGTTCGACCGGGTGCAGTCCGCGTCGTCGCCGGACCTCGCGACGACGACGTCCACGTTCACTCAGGTCGTGACGGAGCTCGAGACGGAGGCGCCGGACGGCGCGGCGGAGTACTTGGTGATCCAGTCGGCGCGCATCGGTGGCGCGTCTTCGGACACCGGTGCAAAGAGTGGGGTCCTCCTCGCGGACGGCGCCCCGATCCTGAGGACAGCGCACGTCATCAACCGGGCGGACGACTTCGACAACGGCTACCACCACGTCGCGGGCGCGGTGTACCGACGTGAGACCGACGCGCCGATGACGTTCGCGAACGGGGTCGCGTCGCCGCAAGGCATTCGGGTGTCGATCGCGGAATCGAACATCCTCGTTCTGCGCTACCCTCCGCGCTGAGCATGAACGTCGACCAACTGAATCAACTCCTGGAGATGGGCTTCAAGAGCGGAGCCTCCGACGTCCACTTGAAGCCCGGCACGCCGCCGGCGTTCCGCATCAACGGCAAACTCCAATACCTCCAGGCCGATCGACTCACGCCGTCGTCGACGCGACAGATCTGTCTGCAGATCATCCGCGACCCGAAGCAGCGCGAGGGCATCGATGCGATTCAGGAGTTGGATACCTCGTATTCTCTGGCGGGCGTCGGTCGCTTCCGCGTGAACATCTATCGGCAGCGCAATTCGCTGTCGGCGATCCTCCGCATCATTCCGAGCGACGTCCCGAACCTCGAGCAGCTCGGGCTCCCGCCGCAGACGGTGAAGCTGGCGAACGAAGAGCGTGGCTTGATCCTCGTGACGGGCGCGTCGGGCTCGGGGAAGAGTACGACGCTGGCGTCGCTCGTCCACCACATCAACCACACGCGCAACACGCACATCGTCACGGTGGAGGATCCGATCGAGTACCTGCACAAGAACGCACAGTCCTCGATCAGTCAGCGCGAGATCGGCGTCGACACCGCGAACTATCACGTCGCCCTGCGGGCGGCGCTGCGTCAGGACCCGGACGTGATCGTCGTCGGCGAGATCCGTGATCAGGAGGCGGTCGACATCGCGTTGAAGGCGTCCGAGACGGGGCACGTCGTGTTCTCGACGATTCACACGACCGACGCGCCGAAGACGATCGGGCGTTTGCTGTCGATGTTCCCTTCGAACGAGGAAGACTCGGTGCGGATGCGCCTCGCGGAGAACCTACGCGGGACGATCAGTCAGCGGTTGTTGCCGCGCGCGGACGGGCGCGGGCGCATCGTCGCGGTCGAGCTGATGTTCGTGACGAAGACGGTGCAGCAGTACATCCGCGATCCGTCGCGCACGGTCGGGCTGCGCGAAGTGCTCGAGAAGGGGCAGACGCAGTACGGGATGCAGACGTTCGATCAGCACCTGATCGAGCTGCATCGGTCGGGGTACATCACGGTGGAAGTCGCGATGAGCGCGGCGTCGAACCCGTCGGACTTCGAGCGCGCGTTGCACTTCAGTTGACGGGTCGGGTCGAAGAGGGAAGCGCCCCCGGTCCGCACACTGGACCGAGGGCGCTTCGTTTTGGGGGTGATCGGGGTTCGGCGGTTCAGTCGACGGCGCGCGGGTAGCGGCTGGTGGCCTGCAGCGTCGAGTGCGACGACCAGGTGTAGAAGCGGTCCTGCGGGTTGTGGACGCAGACGCCCTCCGCGACCTTGCCGTTGCGCTGGCAGGCCATGTCGTCGAGGTACTTGTGGCTCGCGGCGAACATGAAGCCGCTGACGAACTCGGGCTCGCCGGGCGGCGGGAGGACGCGCTCGCCTTCGTGCATCAGCATCCGCGCTTCGCGATCGTAGGCGTAGGCGACGGCGACGTCGGCGGGGGACTGCGCGGCGGGGTCATCGATGTTCTCGAAGTACGGCTGGCCGCCGCTGGCGTTCGGGTTCGGGCAGCCGGCGAGGCACACGAGCTGCGTGGGGCCTTCGCCTTGCTCGAGGGGGCGCGGGAAGTAGGTGTCGACTTTGGCGAAGCCCTTGGCGTTGCAGGCGTAGGTGCCGTCGACGTCCTGGCGGCAGTCCGCGAGCTCGACGATGCCGAGGAGGTCGGACCACATCGACAGCGGGCGGACGAGGCGATCGGTGGCGACGTACTCGACGCCCGGGATCTGGTTCCAGCGGCCGTCGATCGCGTTCCAGCGCGCCCAGCGGACGAGGCGGCCGGCGTCGAAGAAGACCTGGAAGCGCTCGTCGGCCTCTTCGAGGATCAGCGGCATGAACTCGATCTGCGCGACGGTGAAGATGCTGCGGTTCCACTCGGTGAGCATCGGGCCGGCGTAGGACGCCTGGGGCGCGACGGGGTGGAGGTTGATCGGCGGGAGGCTGTGGCGGAGCACCTGGAGGTTGGTGAGGCGCGTGTCCGCGAGGGCCGGGTGTTCTTGGATCTCGGCGATGTCGATCGCGGGGTTCAGCAGGTTGTACGAGAGGGCCTCGTCGGCGCCGGTCTCGATCTCGGCGCGGCCGCACGCGAATGCGAGGGTGGCACCTGCGAGGGCCGTCGTGAGGTTGAGCTGGGTTCGATTCATCGGTTCGTTGCCTCCTGCTGTGGGGAGTCGACGGCGCGGCGTGATTGCTCAACCGAGTTCGTGACGCGCATCCGTGAAATGGGGCGGCGCGTGCCGATTCGCTTCAATGGAAGCGAGTCCGTGTCACGGTGTGACGGTCGATGCGCGATGTCGAGACACGGGGTGTCTCACGGGGAGGGGCGCGGTGTTTCAGGCTCGGGCGGGGGTCAGTGTCGGTGGAGTGCGGGGTCTACGGGGATGCTGTTGCCCAAGGCCATCTCTTCGAGGGTGAGCTGACACCTGCGCGCAATGAGTCGCACTCCGGCGCGCGCGGCGTCGGCGAGGGCGACGGCGAAGGCGTGATCGATGTGGCGGGCGGCCATGACCTTCTCGGCGTCGATGCGTTGGACGAGGAAGAGGGCGGTGGCGCCCCAGCCGGGTTGTTGGGCGATCGCGCTGAGCTCTTGGAGGTGCTTCACGGCGCGGTCGGAGGGGGCGTCGGGGAACATGGCGATGCCCTGTTTGACCATGGTGACGCCTTTGACCTCGAGGGCCATCTGCTCGCCGGAGACGGTCTGGAGGAGGAAGTCGAAGCGGGAGCGTCCGATGGTGGCCTCGCGTTGGACGAGGCTCCAGCCGTCGAGCTCTTCGAGGCCGTCTTCTTCGAGGGCGGCGTGGACGAGCTCGTTGGGGAGGCGGGTGTCGACGGAGACGAGGACGCCGGTCTCGGTGTCCTGGGCGACGACGGCGGACCAGTGGGTCTTGCGCTGGAGGTTGTCGGCGGCGCGGATCCATACGCGGGCGTCTTCGACGAGGAGGTCGACGAGGCGGCCCGGATCTGGGAGGTGTGCGAGGACGACTTCGCCGGTCAGGTCCAGGCGCACGCGGATGGTGAACTGGTTCGGGCGCTGGAGGAACCGGCCGGGCTGCAGGGGCCCAGGCAATGCGAGGCTGACCGTCACGACGTGACCGGGTAACGCAAAACATGGTTTCGTCGTTTGGGGAAGACAGGTGAGCGAGAAGGCCGAAGGAAATCCGCCGATGGTGCGGCTCGAATACGAACGATTGTCGGACGACGAGATGCGTCGGCGCGCGCAGTCCTTCCTCGACGAGGTGTCGACGCGGCGCTCGGTGCGGGAGTTCGCGTCGGATCCGATCCCGGAGGGGGTGTTGGAGACGTGCATCGCGGCGGCTGCGCAGGCGCCGTCGGGCGCGAACAAGCAGCCGTGGACGTTCGTGGTGGTGCGGGACGCGGAGACGAAGCGTCGGATCCGCGAGGCGGCCGAGAAGGAGGAGCGCGCGTTCTACGGGGGGCGTGCGCCGGACCGGTGGCTGCAGGACCTCGAGCCATTCGGGACGGGGCCGGTGAAGCCGTTCTTGGAGGCGGCGCCGGCGTTGGTGGTGGTGTTCGCGCAGCGCTCGGGCGCGACGAAGGACGAGCGGCACTATTACGTGGCGGAGTCGGTGGGGATCGCGGTGGGCTTCTTGCTCGCGGCGGTGCATCGGGCGGGCTTGGTGGCGCTGACGCACACGCCGAGCCCGATGGGCTTCTTGGCGGAGATCTTGGAGCGCCCCGAGTCGGAGCGTGCGTACTTGTTGATCCCGGTCGGCTACCCCGAGCCGGGGTGCCAGGTACCGGACATCGAGAGAAAGCCCCTCGCCCAGGTCCTGGTGGGTGC
>JAUHYN010001195.1 GCA_030426505.1 bacterium
TCCGCCACCTCGATGCACAACCCCAACAACCGCTCGGCGCCGTCGATGTCGCGCGCCGCGAGGCGCTCCTTCGCCGCGACCAGCATCTCGCGCGCGTCGCGGCGCTCGGCCTCGGTCACCGGCTTGGTCGGGTCCATCCGGTACTTCGGCTCGCCCATGCTCGTGACGCCGTCGGGGACCAGCACCAGCGTGGGCGTCGGCCGGGCGCGGGGGGCGAGGGCCCCGACGAGCATCCCGATCGCGAGCGCCGTCGCCGCGAACAGGCGCCACCGCAGCCGCGACCGCTTCAGCTCCTCGATCGTCTTGCGCTGGTCCGCGTAGTCCTCGCGGACGCGCGCGAGCTGCTTCTCGAGCCGCGGGATGCGCGTATCCACGGGGGGCGCGACGGTCGCGGCGACGCCGTAGTCGTTGTTGCCCGCCGGTTGGATCAGCTCGTCGAGCGGGACGCCCGGCCGGTCGTCGCCCTTGGCGCCGGGAGCCGGGAGCGAGAGCTTGCGCGTGGGCGGGGGGAGATCCGCGGTGGGGGGCTTCGTCGCGTCGCGATCGGGCGGGACCTGGGTCGCTTCGGCGCCGTCCTCCTCGAAGTACTCGAGGTTCGTCGCGGGCCGGGCGGGGAGATCGGCGGACGGCGTTCGGCGCGTCGGCTCGTCGAGCGAAGGCGCCGAGAAGCTCGGCACGCCGCGCGGGAGCGACGGGCGCTGGCCGGGCACCTGCGTCTCGTCGTCGTAGTGCTCGACCTGCGAGATCGCGCGGAGCCCCGCGGGCGACTCGAGGTTCTCCATCAACTCGTCGCTCGGGAGATCGAGATCGTCGGCGAGGATCTGGAAGCTCTTCGACTTGTCGAGCGCCATCTTCTCGACGTGTTCGTTGAGCGTCTCGACGTCGAGGAGGTCCGAGCGCATCAAGCCGCGCAGCACGCGCGTGACCTCGGCGGCGTCGCCCGCGAAGCGGTGCTGGGGATCGCGCGCGAGGAGGCGATCGACGTGGCCGGCGAGCTCCGGCCAACGATCGTGTTTGGGGAAGCGCGTCCAGTCGATCGTCATCGCGGCCGCGAGGATCCTCAGGATGGGGGCGTTCTTCGGGATCTTCTGCGCGGGCCCGCGCGCGCCGAGCTCGAAGATCAGCCGGCCGAGCGCGTACAGATCGGAGGCGGGCGTGGGGAGCGCGCCGTCCATGACCTCCGGCGCCATGAAGCCGGGGCTGCCGAGGAGGTCGCCGTGGCGGGTGATGCCGGTCGCCTCCGACAGGCCGCTGATCCCGAAGTCGGTGATCACGGGTTGGCCGCCGCTCTCGATCAGGATGTTCGCGGGCTTGATGTCGCGGTGGACGACGCCGGCCGCGTGCATGTGCGCGAGGGCGTCGGCGATCTGCGCGCCGAGCTCGACGAGCGGGTTGAAGTCGAGCGCGCCCTTGCGGCGGATCGCGAGGAGGCTGACGCCCTCGATCCGCTCCATGGCGAGGTAGAACAGGCCCTCGTCGTCGCCCGACGCGACGAGCCGGACGATGCCCGGGTGATCGAGCTGCTCGAGGATCTTCGCCTCGCGGAGGAAGCGGGCGAGGAGGAGCTGCGCGCGGTCGGAGTCGCCGACGGGGCGCACGACCTTGAGGGCCACGTCGGTGCCGTCGGGGGCGCGCGCGTCGAACACGACGCCCATCCCGCCCTTGCCGAGGACGCCGTTGACGACGAACGGTCCGATGCGGTCGGGGAGGCCGGAACCGTTGGGCAGGGAGGAGGGCAGCGACATGTCCGGGGCGCGGGGGATTGTCCGCCGCCCCGAGGCCCGGGGGCAAGAAGTCGTGGCCACGTGAGCGCCCAGACGCTAAGAATCCGCCCGATGACGACCTTCAAGCTGGATCACGTGGCCGTCGCCGTCTCGGACATCGATGAGGCGGTCGACAACTTCGAGAAGAAGCTGGGGCTCGACTGCGAGCGCGTGGAGGTCGTGCCCACCGAGAAGGCGAAGGTGGCCTTCTTCGACGTCGGGGGCGCCCACGTGGAGCTGGTGGCGTCCACGGAGCCGGACTCCTCGATCGCGCGGTCCATCGCCAAGCGCGGCGAGGGGCTCCACCACATCTGCCTGGAGGTCGAGGACATCGAGGCCGCGCTCGCGTTGGCGCGCGCGGCGGGCATCCGCCTCGTCAACGAGTCGCCGGTCCCCGGCGCCGGCGGGACGCGCGTCGCCTTCCTCCACCCCAAGAGCCTCAACGGCGTCCTGATCGAGCTGGTCGAGAAGGGGCCCGGGCGTGCCGACCAACACGCGGATAAGTAGCGTTTGAGCGCTGCGCACGCCCGTGCTAAGCGCGCGCCTCAAATGCGGGTCCGTTCCTTCGCCACCTTCGGTGGCGCGTTCTTCGCTCTCATCGGACTGCCGTCGCTCGCGGCGGCCCAGACCCAGGGCAGCACCGCGGCGATCGACTACGAGCGCCTCAAGGCCCAGCTGCGCGAAGAGCTGAAGACGGAGATCCGCGAGGAGCTGCGCGACGAGCTGAAGGACGACCTCAAGGCCGAGCTGTCGCAACAGATTCAGCCCGCGGGCGGCGCGGCCGAGGGCGGCGAGGGCGAGGACTGGCCGCAGGACGAGTGGAAGTGGGAGGAGCCGGTGAAGCCGGAGCTCAACTTCCTGGAGATCGACGGGTACTTCCGGTTCCGCTACGACATGTTCAGCAAGCTCGACCTCGGGCTGTACTACCAGAACACCGATCCCGGGGGGATCACGTCCGGACCGTTCGCGTCCGGGTACGCGCCGCCGGTCCCGACCTGCGCGACGGACATCCGCGACCGGCCGTCCTCGACCGAC
>JAUHYN010001196.1 GCA_030426505.1 bacterium
TGTCGAGGAAGCCGGGCTTTTCGATCTTGCCGTCACTGTTGATGTACACCTCGGTGCCGCATCCCTCGTGCGTGCAGTTCGGCGGCACGCGAGCGACCACATCGTTGTTGTTGATGTACCGGAAGAACTTGCACCCGGCGTCCGCGATGCGCTGCCCGAGCGCGCGCGCGAAGTTCGCGTCGCCGACCTTGGGTTGGCCGCAGGTGTAGACCTGCCGCACCGGGAGGCCCTCGTTCGCGGCCCACCCGGCGAAGTGCGCGGCGAGCGCGCCGCCGAGGCTGTGGCCCGACGCGAGGATCTCGGGCTCGGGGCGCCCGGCCGCCTTCGCGGCGTCGATGTACTTCTGGACGGCGGGCTTCAGCTTCGGCAGCAGCGCGTCGAACTGCGCGCAGAAGCCGGCGTGGGCGCGGCCGCCGAACTCGGGGCGATCGACGAGGCCCATGCGGCTGTCCACGTTCACGTCCGCGCGCGACTCGGTCCCGCGGAACGCGACGAGCAAGGAGTTGGTCTCCGCGTCGTACGCGACGAAGCCCTGCGCGTCGGTGTCCTTGTCCTCCACGAACGTCGAGTCCTCGAAGCCCCACGCTTGGATGTAGGCGCGGATGGTCTCGTCGTCCTCGTACGCGAGCTTCGCGGCCTGCGTCAGGAACACGCCGGTCTCGGCGTCGTAGTTCTTCGCGCCCGGGTCGAACGTCGGGCGCTTGAAGGAGAACTTGCTCGCGGGATCGCCGACCGCGATCGGCGCGACGAGCACGCGCGCTTGATCGGTCGGCATCAACAACGTGGGTCGCCCCTCGACCATCGACACGCGTACGTCCGGAGCCTCGACGCCGCGCTGCGTGAGTCGATCCACGCACCGCGCGCGAATGCCCTCCGGTGAGGTGTCCGCGAGCTCGTACGAGACGCCGCGCATCCCGAGTGCAGACTCCGCGGGGATCGCGCAGACGTTCTGCGGCTCGCCGTCCTTCACTTCGCGGCGCGCGAAGGACCACTCCTTCGGGACGTCGAGGCGCGACGCGCGATCCGCGAGAACCTTGCCGTCCATGAGGAGCGCCGCGTCGAACGGGGGCACGTGGTAGTAGTCGGAGCCCATCCGCTGCCAGAAGTTGCCGAGCTCCATGTGCTGGACGTCGGGGCGCTCCACGCCGATGCGCTTCAGGTGATCGACGAGATCGTTCTTCATCGACCAGTCGAAGAGGTTCTCGATCGTGGAGTCCTGCCCGGGGATGAGCGGGCGCCACGCGTCCTCTTCCATGATGAAGCGCGGGCCCTTGGCGCCGTTGCGATCGGGGAGGTCTTGGATGAACTGCCACCCCTCCTTCGGGAAGAGTCGGCGCGCGAGGCTCTCGTACTTCGGCGACAGCCCGACGTCGTCCCAACGGACCGACTGCATGAGCGTGTCGACCTTCGACGCGATCTGTTTGGCGGCGCCGATGAGCTTCGTCGGATCCTTGCGACCGGCGGCGAGCGTGGCGGGCGGGACCTCTTCGAGCCAGCCGTAGAGACTCGGGTACTCCGACTGGAGCCACGCCATCTCGTCACCGACGTTGCGGTGCTCGGCGAACTCCTGCATCAGCGACACGAGCTGTTCGTGTCGGACGGTCTCTTCGAGTTTCCCGGTGAAGATGCGGCCTGCGTTGCCTCGGATCCCGGTCATGACGGCGACTCCTTCGCGATCCTCTCGAGCACCGACATCAGGGCGCGGCTCGCGTCCGGGGACTGCTTCTTCGTAGCGAGGAAGTGACCGAACGCGGCGAGCTCTCGGACGGCGCCCCGCTGCGCGCTCGGCGGCAGCGCGAGGACCCGTTCCGCGACGAACTCGGGGGCCTGTTCGAACCGCAACGCGCCGTTCGGATCCGGCGCCAGGGCTCGCATGACCTCCTCGAGGATCGCCTGGTGTGCAGGGGTGTTCATGAGATTACTATGTAGGTGTGTATCATACGGTGTAAGCTAGACCAAGGGTCCTTCAGGGCCTCGAGCGGGACGGACGTCCCCTCCACCCGATTCGCCCTTTGATTCGGGCCGGTTGTGGCCGGAGCCAGTTCATGGAATACGAGCGCCGTGCCTAAATCGTATGCGATTCCCGTTGTCGTCGCGAGCGTCCTGTCCTTCGCCGGTCCCCTGACGACCTACGCCGAGGTCCGGACCCTCGCCGGCGTTCAGCTCACCGACGGCTACGCGCTCTCGGGAACCTTCGAATACGACGGGACCACCCAGGCCGTCGCGAACGTCGACCTCGTGCTCGACAACGGTACGAGCCAGTTCCCCTACACGTCCCCGGAGGCCATCGCTTCGGTGCGGACGATGAACCTGCTCGGGACCGATTACACCGAGCTGTTGATCGACCGCTCTTCGTCCGACAGCCGCTCCATCGCGCTGTACTTCGTCGGGTTCGAGCCGGTCGGCCCGATCGTGCGCGTCGTCTCGACGCCGACGCCGACCGCGCTCTCCCACGAGTGTGATGGCGTGTGCGGCATCGCGCCCGCGTCGGGGAGCACGATGCGCTACGTGCAGTCCGGGGAAGTCATTCGCGGGAGCGGCGAGAACGCGAGCATCTGCTCACGCCCCCGCTCCCCGATCGGACAGCTCCGCGGGATCGAGTACGACGAGCTCCGCGTGGGCAACGGCAACCCGAACGCGGACCCCACCTGGGACTGGACGATCGACGAGCGGTACTCGCTCTTCCTCTTCCGGGACGGCACCAACGTCCGCGTCGACAACGTCCCGCTCCCCTACTACGCGCCCACGGGTCCGGTGGTGGGTGAGTTCGGCCTCCCCGAGACCCGCGACA